>JAOAEP010000105.1 GCA_026416755.1 bacterium
TTATATTATCTAATTGGACTGCCCACAAAAGATGCTCCGAATGCTTTTAAGATGTACAAAAGAGAAATTTTGAATTCGTTAAATTTAAAATCAAAAGGTTTTTCAATTTCTATGGAAGCATGTTTAAAATTTTATTTTTATGGATATAAAATTTGTGAAGTTCCTACTATATGGTATGGAAGGAAAAAAGGAAAATCAAAATTTAAACTATCAAAAACATTACCTTATATAAAACTTTATATATGGGCGATACTAAAAAAATGGAAATTTCTGTAATAATACCCGCTTATAATGAAGAAAAAAGAATTTTGAAAACTCTTGAAAAGATTTACAAATATTTTAAAGATAGGAATTATAATTTTGAAATTATAGTAGTAGATGATGGAAGTCAAGATAGTACAGTCAAAATAGTGGATGAGTTTTCAAAAGATAAAAAACAGGTAAAAATATTAAGACATTCAAAAAATATGGGAAAAGGTGCAGCAGTGAAAACAGGAATTTTAAATGCAATTGGAGATTTGATTTTATTTACAGATGCAGACCTGTCAACACCCATTGAAGAGTTTGAAAAACTTAAAAAATCAATTGAAAATGGTTTTGATATTGTAATTGGTTCAAGAGGAGTTAAAGAATCAAAAATAGTGGTGCCTCAACCATGGTATAGAAGAATTATAGGTAGAGTTTTTCCTCTTCTTGTTCGTTTACTTGTTATAAGGGATTTTAAAGATACTCAATGCGGATTTAAATTGTTTAAAAAAGAACCTGCAAAAAAGATATTTAATGGATTAAAAACAACTGGATTTGCTTTTGATGTTGAAGTTCTTGCAAGAGGGAAAAAAGAGGGTTATAAAATTGCAGAAGTGGGTGTTGTTTGGTATAATTCTTTTTACTCCTCAGTTAAAATTTTCAATGATTCTTTTAAAATGTTTTTTTCTCTTTTAAAAATTAGGTCTCAAAGATGATAAAAAAAATATTTTTCTTATTTTTTTCTTTTATTTTTCTTTTTATGGGTATTAGATGGGGACTTCCAAAAAAAGAATACATAAAATTTTTTTATAGAAATGAAAAAGAATTAAAATTTTTAATAGAAGGAATTGAAAAAGAATACATTGAAAAAAGTTGGGAAATTTCAAGAAATAAATCTTTTAAAAAAATTGAAAGGGCTAGATTTAATATAATAAGAAGTTTTCATCCAGATGAAGAGAATATTCTTAAAAGTATAAGTAATATGAACCCACAGAAGTTTGATTTCAATCCCAATTTTTTTGAATACCCAAGTTTTTATATTTACATTGTAGCATTAGTTCTTAAAATTTTATCTCTTTTCAAATTAATTCATATAACATCTGATATTTCTTTCTATTTCTCAAATCCAGATGAAATTGCTAAATTTTATCTAACAGGAAGATTAATAACTCTTATGTTTTCTATTTTAACTTTATCCTTCATTTGTAACATATCAGAAAAAATTAAAAAAGGAAGTAGTCTATTTACGTTTTTTTTATTATT
>JAOAEP010000165.1 GCA_026416755.1 bacterium
CGTTTCTCCTTTAAACCTCAATGTTCCTATATTATCTTTAATTTTTTCTACTTCACCAATTAAACCGCCCACAGTTATAACTTTATCACCTTCTTTCAATCCATCAAGCATTTTTTTATGTAATTTTGCTTTTTTTTGTTGAGGTAAAATTATCAAAAAATAAAAAACAAAGAAAATTAAAATCAAAGGAAGTAAAGCACCAATAGGAGATGGTGACATCTGTGGAGTTGGTGTAGTTTGTGCAATTATTAAATTCATTTTTTCTCCTCCTTTTTTTTCTCTGTCTTTCTTCTACTTAATGACTTAAAATATTTTTCTGTATATTCTTTAATTCTTTTTGAGACCATATAATTAATTGTTCCTTCAGGATATTTCCCATTTTTATCTTTTTCCCCTGCTGGGATTCCTGTTAAAATTTCAATTCCCTCATCTATAGTTTTTACTGCCCATATATGGAATAATCCTTTTTCTACCGCATCTATTACCTCGTCATTAATTACTAAATGTTTTAAATTTTTTTGAGGTATAATTACACCTTGTTTACCTGTTAGCCCTTTTGCTTTACAAGTATAATAAAATCCTTCAATTTTTTCATTTATTCCTCCAACTGGTTGTATCTCTCCTTTTTGATTTACAGACCCCGTAACTGCAATTCCTTGTTTAATTGGAACATTCGCGAGTGCAGAAAGTAAAACATAAACTTCTGTTGAAGAAGCGCTATCTCCTTCTATTTCTTCATATAATTGTTCAAAACAAATACTTGCTGAGAAAGATATTACATCATCCTGCCCATATTTTTCATTTATATAGCTATTTAATATTAAAAATCCTTTATTGTGAATTCTTCCCGCAAGTTTTACTTCTCTATCAATATTAACTACACCACCTCTTCCAGTATAAATATTACAAGTTATTTTGGTTGGTTTACCAAAAGTATAGTCACCAAGAGAAATAACTGATAATCCATTTATTTCACCCACTTTTTCGCCATCAGTATCAACTATAATGGTCCCTTCTTTTATCAATTCCTCAATTCTTTTTTCTATAAGATTTGACCTATATATTTTTTCTTCAAGTGCTTTTTTTACATGTTTTTCTCTTACTATATCTGAATTATCCATATTTGCCCAAAAATTTGCTTCTCTTATAAGGTCAGCAATTTCAATAAATCTTGTAGTTAACTTATCTCTATCTTCAACTATCCTTGAACCATATTCTATAACTTTTCCCACTGCAAACTTGTCGAAATGTTTTAAATTTTCCTCTTTACATATTTTGCTTATAAAAGAAGCATAATTTTTATATCCTTGTTCATCTTTTTCTGTGACTGTGCTGAAATCTGCTCTTACTTTAAATAATTTTCTGAAATCTTCATCGTATGTAAATAATAAATAATAAAAAATTGGATGACCTATAAGAATGACTTTTACATCAAGAGGAATAGGTGTTGGTCTTAAAGTTGGAGTATTTATTAATCTAAATTGCTCATTTAAATCTTCAATTATTATTTCATTATTTTTTAAAGCCCTCTTTAATGTTTCCCAAGAGTAGTAATTTTTAAAAATATCTAAAACTTGTAAAATTAGATAACCACCATTTGCTTTATGTAAAGCTCCTGGTTTTATCATTGTAAAATCAGTAACCATCGCACCAAAATGGGGTCTATATTCAATCCTTCCACATAAATTATAAGCAGTTGGGTTTGTTTCTTTAATTACAGGCGCTCCTTTTGTTTGTGAATTGTCAATTAGGACATTTACTGTATACCTATATAAAGATGTTTCTCTATCTGGTAATTTCAAACCAGGTAATAATTCAATTTCTTTTTTTTCTTTAAAATCATCTATATTCTCAATCATATCTTTTTTGACTTCTTCAAGATATTTTTTTACATCTTCAAAAGCATCATATTTTTCTTGAAGTTCCTGGATTCTTGGAGATATAGTGAATTCCGCTGTTTCCTTTTCTAATTTATTCAATTTATTTTTCACTTCTTTTTCAAAATCTCTTATTTTCCTTAAAATATCATTCAGTTCTTCATAAAGCATTTCTTGTTTTTTTCTTATTTCTTCTTTTGCTTCATCTGTTAGTTTTTCAATTTCACTTTCTTTCAATGGCTCTCCTTCTATCAAAGGAACAAAAACAATTCCTGAAGGTGTTTGTTTTATTTGAAAGCCGGATTCTTTTGCGGATTTTTCTATTTGGTCCAAAAGTTGATTCCGTTTATTTTGGAATTCTTTTATAATTTGATTTCTATGTTCTTCATAAATTTCACTTTCAAAAGTTTTTGGTAGTTCTGCCTTTAATTCATTTACTAATGATTCCATATCTTTTTTAAATTCGTTTGCTTTTCCTGGAGGAAATCTTAATACATTTGGTGTGTCTGGATTATTAAAGTTGTAAACATAACACCAATCATCAGGGGTTTTCCCTTCTTCTGCTATTTTTTTTACTGCTTGCTCAACAGATGTAGTTCTCCCACTTCCAGTAATCCCAGAAACAAAAATATTATAACCTTTACTTTTTATTTTTAAACCAAATTCAAGTGCTTTTTTAGCCCTTTCTTGCCCAATTATCCCTTCAAGAGGTGGTACTTCTGCAGTAGTATTAAACTCTAAAAATTTTAAATCATATTTTGCTTTTAAATATTCAACAGAAACTTCATACTTTTCCATTTTTA
>JAOAEP010000085.1 GCA_026416755.1 bacterium
AAATAAAATATTGCTAATTGGCCCTGAAAGACCAACAGTTATCATTCCTACTTTATAATTTCTGAAGTAATAAGGATTTATTGGTACTGGTTTTGCAACTCCAATTAGTATTGGAAACCTAAGAATTACCAATAAGAAAGGAAGTAAGAGTGTACCAATTGGGTCAATATGTGGTATTGGATTAAAAATTAAAAGGCCCATGTGTTTTGCTGTTTGGTAACCATTTCTTAAAGAAGCATATCCATGATCAACTTCATGAAGAATTACAGAAAATAACAAAATAATAACAAAAATTAATGTTTCTGTTATGGTTTTTATCATAAATATATCCTTTGTTTTACTTTACAATTTTTATTCCCTTCTGTCAATCTAAATTTTTATTGACGAAGTTTTTTTTTAAAGTTAAAATAAATAGAGATCCTTAAAATATATATTTTAACATCTATGTAAAGGAGAGGAGGTAAGATGTTAAAGACACAGATTGCAAAAAAAGAAAAAATAAAAAGAAAATGGTTTATAGTTGATGCAGAAGGACAAATATTAGGGCGTCTTGCAAGTAAAGTTGCAAAAATTTTAATGGGAAAACATAAGCCAATTTACACACCAAATGTTGATACAGGAGATTTTGTGATAGTTATAAATGCTGAAAAAATAAAAGTAACAGGAAAAAAATTAACAGATAAAATATATTATAAACATACTCCAGGATACCTTGGCCATTTAAAAGAAGAAAAACTTATTTCATTGTTAAGTAGAAGGCCAGAAGCAGTTATTAGATTTGCTGTTGAAGGTATGCTCCCAAAAAATTCTCTTGGAAGGAAAATGTTAAAAAAATTAAAAGTTTATAGAGGACCAGAACATCCACATCAGGCACAAAACCCAGAGGTTCTTAATTTAAAGGAGGTGAAACTATGAGCAAAATATATATTATAGATGTAACAAATAGGGATGGGGTTCAAACAGCCCATCTTGGACTTGCAAAACTTGAAAAGACAATGATTAACTTATACTTGAATCAAATGGGAATTTTTCAGAGTGAGGCAGGATTTCCTGTTACAAGACATGAAATAAATTATTTGAATGCGAATTTGGAACTTGTTGAAAAAGGTGTTTTAAAACCAATAAGAATATCTGGTTGGATGAGAGCGGTTGTAAGCGATGTTGAAGAAGCATTTAAAAATATACCAAAATTAAAACATGTAAATTTATCAATTTCTACTTCAGAACAGATGATTATGGGTAAATTCCAAGGGAAAATGGGATTTAAGGAAGTAGTAAAAGCAATGGTAGAATCTGTTAAAGCAGCAAAAGCACTTGGAGCAGAAACAATTGGTGTAAATGCAGAAGATGCTTCAAGGACAAAAATAGAAAATTTAATTGAGTTTGCTCTTGCTGCAAAAGAGGCAGGGGCTGATAGAATAAGGTATTGTGATACTCTCGGGTATGATACTCCTTTTACAATATATGAAAATGTTTATAAACTTGCAGAAAATACAAAAATCCCTATTGAACTTCACTGCCATAATGACCTTGGAATGGCTGTTGCCTGTTCTATTGCAGGAGCAAAAGGAGCAGTTGATGCAGGTGTTGATGCTTATATAAATACAACAGTCAATGGGATGGGAGAAAGAGCAGGAAATGCTGACCTTGTTTCTTGTATTCTTGCAGTTAAATATGGTGCAGGTATGGAAAAATATAAACTTGATGAAAATATAAACTTAAAAATGGCATGGAAAATATCTCACTATGCTTCTTATGCTTTTAAAGTCCCAATTCCTATAAATCAAGTCGGAGTTGGTAAAAATGCATTTGCTCATTCTTCTGGAATACATGTGGATGGTGCTTTAAAAGATAGAAGAAACTATGAACTTTATGATTTTGAAGAATTGGGAAGAGGTGAACCTGAAATAGTTGAAACAGGAAGAATGATTATACTTGGAGAATATAGCGGAATAAAAGGTTTAAGAAATGTATATGGAAAACTTGAGATAGAATTTAAAGATGATGAAGAAGCAAGAAAAATTCTGGAACTTGCAAGATATGCAAATGTTCATAAACAAAAACCAGTTACAGAAGATGAATTAATATTTATTGCAAAATATCCAGAAGAAGCACGTCTTTTAATGACTATGACACCTTAAAAATGGGAAAAACAATAGTTGAAAAAATTTTTTCCTCTCATTCCAATAAAGATGCAAAGAGAGGAGAGATTGTTCTTGCAAAAGTTGATTTTTTGATGGCACAGGATGGAACAGCACCTTTAGTTATTAAAAGTTTTGAAAATCTTAGGATTAATAAAATTTTTGACTCAAATAGCGTTGTATTTGTTATTGACCATAACAGTCCAAGTCCAAATGAAGGTGTCTCTTCTCTCCATAAATTAATGAGGGACTTTGCACATAAATATAAAATTGAAATTTTTGAAGTTGGTGAAGGGGTATGCCATATTCTTGTTCCTGAAAAAGGGAAAGTAAAACCAGGAGACCTTATATTAGGTGCAGATAGTCATACTCCAACTTATGGGGCTTTGAATTGTTTTGCTTCTGGAGTAGGTTCCACAGACCTTGCAATTGCTATGGCCACCGGTTTTTTATGGTTTAAAGTTCCAGAAACTATAAAAATAGAAATAAAAGGTAAAATTCCTTTTGGTGTTTTTGGGAAAGATGTAGCATTATACATTGTAAAAAATTTAACATCTGAAGGTGCGATATATAAATCAGTTGAGATAAAAGGAGATGTTATAAAAAATTTATCTATGGATGAAAGGTTTACTATTTGTAATTTAACGACTGAAATTGGTGCAAAATGTGGGATAATGGAATTTGATGAGAAAACAAAAGAGTATCTTGAAAAAAGGGGTATAAAAGAATATGAACCAGTTTACCCCGATATAGATGCAACTTATGAAAAAGAAATTGTTTTAGATATATCTAATCTTCCACCTCAAGTAGCAAAACCACATCATGTTGATAATGTGGTTGATATAAATGAGATTGAGGGAGTAGAAATAAATCAAGGTTTTATAGGTACATGCACAAATGGAAGGGTAAGTGATTTTGAAATTGCAGCAAAGATTTTAAAAGGGAAGAAAATAAAAAAAGGTGTAAGATTAATATGTAGCCCTGGTTCAAGAGAAATTTATCTTGAATGTTTAAAAAAAGGTTATATTGAAATCTTAATTGAAAGTGGCGCATGTATAACAAATCCTGGTTGTGGTCCTTGTGTTGGAACTCATCAAGGAATACCATCTGACGGAGAAGTAGTAATATCAACTGCAAACAGAAATTTTAAAGGAAGAATGGGTAACCCAAATGCTTTTATTTATCTTGCTTCTCCTGCAGTTGTTGCAGCAAGTTGTATAGAAGGAAAGATAACAGACCCGAGGAAATTTTTATGATGAGATATAAAAATGGAAATCTTAAAATTAGGTGTATGGGAATTAAAAGAACTATATAAAAAAAAAGAAATTAAACCTTCTGAAGTTGTTTCTTTACTATTTGAAGAAATTTATAAAAAAGATAAAGAAATTCATTCTTATTTATACATAAATGAAAAAGCAATTGATGAGGCAAAAAAAATAGATGAAAAAATAGCAAAAGGAGAAGAATTAAGAGAACTTGAAGGTATTCCAATTTCAATAAAAGATAATATTTGTACAAAAGGAATTCCAACAACATGTGCTTCAAAAATACTCCAAAATTTCATCCCTCCTTATGATGCTACTTGTATTGAAAAATTGAAAAGTGTAGGGGCTATAATAATTGGGAAAACAAATATGGATGAGTTTGCTTTTGGTTCTTCTACTGAAAATTCAGCTTTTGGACCCACAAAAAATCCTTTTGATTTAGATAGGGTTCCAGGAGGGTCCTCTGGTGGTTCAACTGCAGCAGTTGGTGCAAATTTATGTTTTGCTTCACTTGGTTCAGATACAGGTGGATCAATAAGACAACCAAGTGCTTTTTGTGGAGTTGTTGGAATGAAGCCAACTTATGGAAGAGTTTCAAGATATGGACTTGTCGCCTTTGCTTCTTCACTTGACCAGATTGGGCCTATTACAAAAAATGTAAGAGATAATGCAATTCTTTTAAAGATTATAAGTGGTAAAGATAAATATGATTCTACAAGTGTTGAATTAGATGTTCCTGAATATACTAATTTTCTTGAAAATAGTTTAAAGGATATAAGAATTGGTGTTCCAAAAGAATATTTTATTGAAGGGATAGAAAAAGAAATAGAAGAAAAAATTTACAAAATTTTAAAAATTCTTGAAAGTGAAGGATGTAAAATAGAAGAAATTTCTTTACCTCACACTTCTTACGGTATAGCAACCTATTATATTATTGCAACAGCAGAAGCAAGTTCAAATCTTGCAAGATTTGATGGAGTAAAGTATGGATATAGAAGTAAAAATTATAAAAATTTAATGGAAATGTACATGAAAACAAGAGGTGAAGGATTTGGAGAAGAGGTTAAAAGAAGAATTATTCTTGGAACTTATGTTTTGTCAAGTGGTTATTATGAAGCATATTATTTAAAAGCTCAAAAAGTTAGAACATTAATAAAAAATGATTTTGAAAATGCGTTTAAAAAATTAGATATAATATTAACTCCAACAACTCCTGAATTACCATTTAAAATAGGAGAAAAAAAAGATGACCCTTTGAAAATGTATTTATCAGATATCTTTACTGTAAATATAAATCTTGCAGGACTCCCAGCAATAAATATTCCATGCGGTTTTTCATCAAATAGATTACCGATTGGTATTCAAATAATTGGCGATTATTTTAAGGAAGAAAAAATTTTAAATCTTTCCTATATATTAGAAAGGTGTATAGAAAAGGAGGTAAAATGAATTCTTTTTTTACTAAAAGAAGTTTTTTTACTGGACTTTTATTTTCTATTCTTATTGCCTATGTTGACCATTATTCAACAGATGTAATTCATGCATCATATATGGCTATTGACCATATGCCTTGTGGAGCAATTTTCATTTTTTTCTTTTTGGTTTTTATATTCAACTCCCTATTTAAAATAATTCAAAGGAAAACAGGAAAAAACATTGCTTTTACACCAGGTGAATTACTTGTTATTTATTCAATGATGCTTGTTGCTTCTTCAGTAACTGAAATGGGGTTTGGAAGTCAAATTTTACCTATAATTTCTGCTCCTATTTATTATTCAACCCCTCAAAATAATTGGGAAAATCTTATAATACCAAATCTTAAAAAATTTTTAGTGGTCACAGATAAAGAGGCAGTGAAATATTTTTATGAGGGATTACCACAAGGTATGTCATTGCCATGGAAAGTTTGGCTTATTCCTTTATCATTCTGGATTCCTTTTATTCTTGTCCTTTATTTTGTTATGATTTGTATTGCTTCAATTTTAAGAAAACAATGGGCTGAAAGGGAAAAACTTGTATATCCATTGACAATTCTACCAAAAGAAATGGTTGAAGAAAATAAGGGGATTTTACCAAGATTTTTTAAAAATCCATTAATGTGGTTTGGGTTTTCAATTGCTTTTATCATAGGGACTATAAATGCACTTCATTTCTATTTCCCAACTTTTCCACAAATACAATTGGTAAGAAGCATTCCTATATTTAGGAAAACATTACAACTTATTTTCAGGATTAGTTTTCCTGTTATTGGTTTTGTTTATTTTGTAAACCTTGATGTTGCTTTCTCCTTATGGTTTTTCAATACAATTTTTAAAATTATAAAATGGATGTTTAATATTGCTGGAATTGTCAGTACTGAAAATGTTGGGATTTATGGATGTAGTGGAGAAGCAATATTTGCCCATCTTGGAATGGGAGCAATGATAATGATGGTCGCTTATAGTTTATTCTTATGGAGGCATCATTTAAAAGATGTATGGCAAGGTGCTATTGGAAAGAAAATTGATGACAAAGAAGAAATTTTATCATATAAAAGTGCATTTTGGGGGATCGTTTTTGGTTCTCTTTTTATGATTTTCTGGTTAATTTTATCAGGAATGAATTGGTATATATCCATTCTATTTTTATTATTTTCTTTTATAATTTGGCTAACTTTAACAAGAATTGTATGTGAAGGTGGAATACCAACAATGGTAGCCACTACAATTTCTTCTGCACAAATTGTTTCTATGTTTGGTTCAAAAAATCTCACCCCTTTAACATTACTTGCTCTTGCTTTAACATATGTTTATGCTGCTGATTTAAGAACATTTCCACTGGCCTCCTCAGCGATGGCTCTAAAAATAGTTGAAAAATCACAGACAAATAGAAGAGTTTTTTTCTGGTTTTTATTTTCAGCAATCTTTATAAATATAATTGCAACACTTCATCTTCAATTAAAACTTGCTTATAAGTATGGAGGAATTAATTTAAACAGTTGGTATTTTGGTGGTGGACCTCAAGCACCCTATAAATACGTAGCAGAGTTCATAAAAAATCCTACCTTACCTAATAAAATTGGATGGTTATCAAGAGGTATTGGATTTGTTACTATGGGAATTTTAATTTTTGCAAGACAAAATTTTCTATGGTGGCCATTACATCCGATAGCTTTTTTAATAGGTCCTGTTTGGCTTATGGATCAACTTTGGTTTTCAATATTCATTGTATGGTTAATTAAAAAATTAATATTGAAATATGGTGGTGCAAATATTTATTATAAATTTAAATATTTTTTTCTTGGATTACCACTTGGACTTTATACCTGTGCAGGAGTATGGTTTATAATTGACTTATTTACGAAAAGACAGGGGAATACGATCTTTTGGATATAATAAATGAAGTTTGACATAAAAAGAATTACAGATTTAGAAAAAATTAAGGAAAATTTTGCTAAATTCTCTTCAAAAAATATTCTTGTAGTTGGAGATCTCATACTTGACCATTATATTTTGGGAGAAGTTGAAAGAATATCTCCTGAAGCACCTGTTCCTGTAGTAGAAGTAAAAAATGAAAAGTTTTCACTTGGAGGCGCAGGGAATACCTCTTTAAATATAAAACATATGGGAGGGGATGTCTTTTTAATAACTGGAATTGGCAAAGATAAAAATGGTAAAATTTTAAAAAAAATAATAAAGAAAGAAAAAATTAATTCTTTCTTACTTGAAAGAAATTTACCAACGATTATTAAAACAAGAGTGATTGTAAAAAATCAGCAAGTTTTAAGAATTGACAAAGAAAAAACA
>JAOAEP010000096.1 GCA_026416755.1 bacterium
CTTTATTTTATTGGATTTGGAGTAGGTGGTCTTTTAAAAACAGTTGGTGGAGTTTTACTTTATGCTTTAATTGTAAATCCTGCCTCTTCAGCATATCAAATTACTTATAATCTTAAAAATATGTATATACTTTCAATTTTATTTGGTATTATATCAACAATTTCTGGATTAATATTTTCTGCAATCTTCAATATTCCAACAGGTGCTTCTATTGTAATTGTTTCAAGTTTTATATTTAGTATATGCTTTTTATTTTCGCCAAAAAGGAAAATTAAAAATGAATAAAAAGAAAGAATTTTTCAATATTATGGCTGAAAATTGGGATAAAAATAAAGAAATAATTCCTGAAAAATATAGAAGAATTGTTAAGGAGTTAAAAATAATAGATAAACAGAAAATACTTGACATAGGAACAGGGACAGGTATTTTAATCCCTTATTTGCTTGAAACAAAAAAGAATATTGAAATATATGCAATTGATTATTCTGAGAAAATGATAGAAAAATTTAAAAGTAAAAAATTTCCAGAAAATGTGAAAGGATTTGTTATGGATATTCATAATACAGAATTTAATGACGATTTTTTCGATAGAATAATTGCTAATGCTTGCTATCCTCATTTTGATAATAAAGCGAGAGCATTGAAAGAAATATATAGGATTTTGAAAAAAGAAGGACTATTTGTAATTTCACATCCTACAGGTAGAAAATTTGTAAATGAAATACATAAAAAAACTTTTCCTTTTTATAAAGATATAATTCCATCTTTTAAAAGACTTAAAAACTATATTGAAAAATTTGGATTTAGATATATAAATGGTTTTGACGAGGAAGATTTTTTCTTAATAACTTTTAAAAAATAAAAAATTTTATAATTAATTTTTCTCCATGTTATTTGATTTTTTTTAAAAGCCATAACTGAATTTACAGAAAAAATTTTAAAGTTAAAATTTCAAATTTTTTTATCTTTATTTTTACTTTATTCTCTTTCAATAAAATTTTTCTATCTTTAATCTCATTGCCTATTAAATCAGTTATTTTTATTTTTTCTAACTTAAAAAATAATTCAATTTCACATTCAACCTCTTTTCCTTCTGTTTCATACAATCTCAAAATAAAATTTTCTCCTTCTTTATAGAATGAAGTCAAAATAATATTATCTGGTTTTATTTTTATAAAAGAGTAAGTTTTTGATATACTTTCTTTTTCAAATCTTGGAAATCTTTGTATTACAACAGGTTCATTTCTTAAAATTTCACTTAATTTAACCATATCTGATAGAGATTTCCCTTTATGAAATAAAAGGGTATATTTAAATTTATGTTTTCCCCTTGCTTCTATCTTTTCATTTATATCTTTTTCCCAGTTATTTTTAGGTCTATTAAAACTCCTTAAAGTAATATGAGAAAGAATTTTTTGTTCCTTATCATAAATAAAATATCTGTCGCCATTATGAACTATTAAAGATATTCCTTTTTCTTCATTTTTATAATCAACAAAACTTTTTGAAAAAAACATCCCTTCAATTAATCGTTCAATATTATCCCATCCTCTTCCTGGTAATCTTCCGTATGGTTCATTTTCAAGATTTTTTTCTTCCCAACCAAATGGTATATCTCCATAAATTTTACCTTCAAAAAAATTTAAAGGCATTGAAAATAATAAAAAAGAATTTTTTTCGCCCTGCCAATCAATCTCAACTTCAAAGTCAACCCTATCTTCCTTATAAATAATAGTATCCATTTTAATCTTATGTTTACCAATTCTTCCTTCACTTTCAAAAATTTTTCTTAATTCTCCTTCTTCTTTCTTAAACCATTTTCCCCAAATAACATTTTCTTCTTTTAAAAATTTTCCTATATGTAAAATTCCTTCTGGGTCAAGATGTAAAATTTTTAAATTACCAAAAGGATTATTTCTATCAGTTTTATAAGAGAAATCTTTTCCCTTTATCTCTATTAAATATCCATTTTCAAAATTTAAAATAATATTTTCATTTTCAATTTTACTTAAATCGTTTAGTTTAAAAATAAAATATCTTTCTTCTTTTTTTCTTTTTTCAATATATATTGAATTATATCCAAGAGATGGTAGAAATATTTTTGCAATAACTTCAACTTCCCATAAATTATATTCACTCGGCAAATAATTTATAATCTGATAAGGAATTTCTGTATTTTCTGCATCTTTAAGAATAAAACTTTTATCTAATTTTCCATCTACTGAACTTATATAAAATTTTACATAGAAATAATCAGAAAAATTTGTCTGATTAAAAATAATTGCAACTGGTTTTTCTTTAAATTTTATTGAAGAGATTATTTTATTAAGTGCTTTTTTCTTTAATTCTTTTATTTCAAAAATTGTTTTTAAAGCAAGATTATAAATTTCATCAAAATCATTTTCAAATAACCATTGAGTTGCATGAGAAGAAAATAAGAGTATATCTTTCCATAAGTTTTCAAACTCATTTTCAGGATATTTAAAGCCAAAGAAACTTGCTATTGAAGATATTTTTTCTGTATTTGTTATTTCTCTATCCGCAAGGATTCTTAAATACCATAAGCCTTCTGAACCACCATAAGAAGCATTATAGCAAACATCACATGGCTCAATTGGCCCTTCTATTTCAGATAATTTTTCTTTTTCTATATCTTTAAAATAATCAATTGGTGTTCCAAACTCCATAGGTATTTTTTCTCTTTTATTCCATTTTTCTATAAATTCAATTAAATCAAGTTTTTCATCATTAGGGTATGTACTTCTTAATGGCCTTAAATCATCCATCCCTTGACTTATCCATATAATACCTGTTTGTGAAAGTTTACTTACATATTCTATTTCTAATTCATAAAACTTTTCTTTTGCTTTTTTCCAATCTTTCAAAAATTTATCTTTATCTGTATAAATTTCTTGGTAACATAGCCCTGAATAAGAGCCCCTTGAACATATAATTTTGCTTCCATCAATACCTTTCCATACAAATTCATAGGGTATATTTTTTGTACTTAAAGCAGAATGTGGTCTCCAAAATCTAAAATATTTATAACCACTTTTACTTAAAATTTGTGGTAATTGTGGATGGCCAACCGCAACATCAACTGTGCCTGCATAAACAGTAAGTTCTGTTTCTGGAAATAGTTCTTTGAATATTCTCTTACCGTAAATTATATCTCTTATAAATGTCTCTTCTCCAACCATGTTTGTTCTTAAATTTGAATAAGTTCCACATATAGCAATTTTTCTTTCATTTATTTTTTCTCTTAATTCTTTATATCGCTCTGGATAATTTCTTAAAAATGGTTCAAGGAATGTAATATATGTATCTATGTAATATTTAAAATTTTTATTTTTTCTCATAATATCTAAAACTTCATTCAAAACAATACAATATCTTCTTTCATGCCAGTTTCTTGTATGAGTCCATGCCCAATCAGGATGACAATAAGGAACTATATAAATTTTTTTTATATTAATTTTAACCTCCTTTTTGAAATTTTAATCTAATTAAATAAAAACTTCTTTTTAAAAATTCATTATCTTCCATATTTTTCAAGTATTTCTCTTACTTTACAAATTCTTTCTTTTGGTGCATCTGGAGGAACCTGGTCTGCAACTCCAAGAACAAAATTATTCTTATTTTTAACAAATAAAATTAAATTTCTAATATAGTTTTCAAAATAATCATCCTTATATAAAGGAGAAAAAATTGCTCCTGGAATTCCTCCCCATATAATAATCTTTTCATCACATACTTTAAAAATTTCTTCAATGTTCATATCTCCAACTGGACTTGGTGTAACCGCTTCAACAAAATCAAAACCACTTTCAATTAATAAATGTAAAGAACCTTTTAAGGTTCCATCATTATGAATTCCAACAAATTTACCTTTATCTTTCAGTTGTTTTATCCTTTTTTTCCAATAGGGCATTTCATATTTTTCTATTAAATTTTTGCCAGTTACTTCTGCAGATAAATTTTCAGGAAATATTACAATTAAAGATGGTGAATTTTCAATAATTTCAAAAATCTCATTATCTAAATATTGTAGAAGTTCAATTGTTTCTTCTAATATATTTGGGTCTTCAATAAAAATATCAATAACTTTCTGTATTCCAGCCCATCTTGTGATAAGTGTTTGAAGAGGAGAAACACAACAAGGAGCAAGTGCAACAGGTATTCCATAAATACCCCATTTTTTATCAATTCTTTCAAATTCATCATAATTTGGGCTTACTTTTCTATTTTTAAAAATATATTGCATTATCTTTAAGTCATATGGTGTTTTAATAAAATGTGTTGTATAGGAAAAGGTATAGGAATTTTCAAGGAATTTTGATATCGACTCAATTTCACCTATTGGAGTTTTTACTTTTGAAATTATATATTTATCTTTTTTCTCATTTATAAATTTTATCTCTTCAGAATATGTTTCTTTCCATAAACTTGGTGGATATACATATATTCCCACATTTGTTTCTATATATAATTTTAAATAATCATCCTCTAAGGAATATCTTTCTTCTATCCCTTTAATTTTTGAATTATACCACCAGGATAAATCAGCATACCATGGAATTAAATCAGGTCTTTTTTTATTTAAAACAGATAACAATCTTTCCCTTTCATTCATACTCTTATCCATTTTTTTGTCTTAATTGATTCTTTTATCTTTTCAATAACTTTCATATTATAGATTCCATCATAGAGAGAAGGGGTTGTTTGTTTATTTTCATATATACTTTTTAAAAAATTATAAATTGAATGAACATGTGCCCTTATCCAACCAGAAGTAAATTTAACTCCTGGAAAACTACTTTCTTTATAATTCCCTCCTGTAAATATTTTTTTGAAACCTGTTGGTTCTTTAATAGAAAATATTTCTAAAAAATTATTTTCCATAGAATTAAATCTTATTGCTCCTTCTGTTCCATAAATTTCATACTTAAGTTCATCTATTGTTCCTGTTGCTATTTTTGATGCTTCAATTATTCCATTGGTTAAATTTTTCATTTTCACATTAATACTTATATGGTCTTCTACTTCTATTTTAACAATTCTCCCATTTTTCGTTGGTCTTTCAGGATATAAAATCACTTCATTTGCAATTACTTCATCAAACTCGCCAAAAAACCAATAAATTAAATCAATTACATGACTACCTAAATCAAGTAATACACCCGCACCTTTTTCTTGTTTCCATCCTATTGGTTTTTCTTTCTCAACACTACCTGAATGATAATATGAAATTCTAAAAATAGTTGGTTTACCAATAAATCCATTTTCAATTAACTCTTTTGTCTTTATTGTAGCGGGAATAAATCTATTATGAAAAGTAATTTGATGGATTTTGTCAAAATCTCTTAATTCTTTTTCAATTTCTAATGCTTCTTCTAATGTTGAAACTATTGGTTTTTCACAATATATGTGTTTTTTATTTTTAATTGCATATATAAGTTGCTCATAATGATAAATATTCGGACTTGATATATCAACAATTTCAATCTCTGGATTTTCTATTATTTGTTTATAATCAGTTGTTGTAATTTCTATTCCATATTCTTCTTTTGCCTTTTTTGCTGTCTCTTTTCTTGATGTGCATATACCTAAAACCTTGGCTCTAAATGGACTTTCAGGATAATAATATTTTAAATTTTCATAAGAATAAGCATGAACTTTTCCAATAAATCCAAATCCAATAATTCCAACATTATATGTTTTCATTTTAAAATTCCTTTAAAAATTCAATATATTCTTCTATTATTGCATTGAATAATTTTTCTCCTTTTTCTTTACTTGCATATTTTGGTGCTCCATAAATTCCTGTTTTACTTTTTTGTAAACCCCATGTGGAAATAAATACCTTACCTGGATAAAATTTCTTATTTATCTTTAAAATATCTTCATCGGTTGCTTTTTCCATAATAACACTTTTCTCATCAAGATAAAGCATTAAAGATGTTTCATATTCACATCCATGACAATTTCCACGCCATCCTGCTTCAAGTATTTTATTTATTTTCTCCTTTGCAATAATATTTGGAATTGTAAGAGCCATATAAATTCCATAAGTATCAGCGATTTTTCTTACAACAACCTCAAGAGCACCTGTATGGTTTCCATGGCAACTAACAATAACAATTTTCTTAAACCCCATTTCTATCAAAGAAGAGCATATGTCATAAACATAATTTATAAATGTCTCAATTTTAATCCCAGGACATCCAGGCCAATTTTTAATCTCTTTTGTTGAATATCCATAATAAATAGTAGGCATAACTATAATTGGTACTTCAGAAAGTTCTGCCAATTTTTCACATATTTTTTCAGCAATAAAAGCATCTGTTTTTGTTGGTAAGTGTAACCCATGTTCTTCAATTTGACCAATAGGCAATAAAACAATTACATTTTTTTCTATTGCCTCATTTAATTCTTCATATGTATTTTCTTCAAATCTCTTTTTCATCATATAACTCCTATTTTTTTATCTTTAAAAAAATTATCGTTCTTTATTGATGGTTGACTTACTTCTATTATTAGTGAATTTTTTAATGCTTTAAATGTATGAGAAATGTTTCTATCCATCGGTAAAACATCGCCTTCTTTTAATATAATTTTTTTTCCATCAACCTCCATCAATACCTTTCCTTTTAATACCAGAAATGTTTCATGTTTCTTTTTATGAAAATGTTCTGGGCATCTTTGTCCAGAGAACATAAATATAAATTTCCCACAATATCCTTCTTTTATCTCATTTGCAATTAAATACTCAATATGGCCTATATTTTTAAAATCATTATATCCAAAATCAAGAACAAGTGGTAAAAATGAGTTTGACATTTTTAACTCCCATTTTTTTATTATTTCTTTTGCTTTTTTCAAAATTTCTTTTCTTTCTTTGTCTTTGACCTCAAGCCTATTTACCCAGTCAATCTTTTTAATATCCAAATTTTTTTTCTGTTTCATATATTGCCTCCTCTATTATCTCAAGTCCTTTTTTCGCAACCTCTTTTGTAATTATTATAGGTGGTGCAAGTCGTAATATATGGCCTGCTGGAACCCATGCAAGTCCTTTTTTGAATGCGTTTTGATATACCATAATTCCTGCTTCTATAAATGGCTCTTTTGTATTTCTATCCTTAACAAGTTCAATTCCACCAAGACATCCAATACATCTAACATCTCCTATTATTTTATGTCTTTCTTTCATATCTTTTAAAACTTTTAGCATATATTCTCCAATTTCTCTCGCATTTTCACATAAGTTTTCTTCTTCAATAACTTCAATAGATGCAAGTGCTGCTGCACAAGCCATTGGATTTCCTCCATAACTTGTTGATGCAGAGATTTTATCAAGAACATCTTTATATTTATCGCTTATTACCATTGCAGTTACAGGAAAACCATTTCCAAAAGATTTACCAAGAGTAATTATATCAGGTATTGTATTATAATGCTCCATAGCAAACATTTTTCCTGTTCTTCCCATACATGTTAAAACTTCGTCAGCAAAAAGCAAAATATTATATTTTTCACACAAATTTTTTATTTTCTGTATCCATCCATCTGGTGGAATAATACTTCCTGCCCATCC
>JAOAEP010000115.1 GCA_026416755.1 bacterium
GTATCTATTCTTATCCCTGGACCTGTTGGTAATATAAGTTTTTTAATTTTCCCTGGTGAGGGCAAAAAATTATTCTCGGAGTCCTCAGCATTTATTCTACATTCAATTGAATGATAGTTAATTTTGATATCTTTTTCACTAAAATCAAGTTTTGAATTGTCTACAATTTTAATCTGTCCCTTAACAAGATGAATTCCTGTTACACATTCAGTTATTGGATGATCTACTTGTATCCTTGTATTCATTTCAATAAAATATGGATTTTTATTCTGATCAACAAGAAATTCAATTGTTCCAGCATTTCTATATTTTATTGCCTTAACCAATCTTTTTGCATATTTTTGTAATTTTTTTCTTAATTTTTTATCTGCAAAAGGAGAGGGGCTCTCTTCTATTAGGTTTTGATGTCTTCTTTGAATTGAACAATCCCTTTCAGGAAAAACATAAACATTCCCTCTATTATCACAAAGTACCTGTATCTCTATATGTCTTGGTCTTTCAATAAACTTTTCAATATATAAAGAGTCCTCCCCGAAAGCAATTTTAGATTCTTCCCTACAGGTATGCCACATTTTTTCAAATTCTTCTGTAGTATAGACCTTCCTCATCCCTCTTCCTCCACCACCCGCAGATGCTTTAATCATTACAGGGAATCCAATCTTTTTTGCATGGTATAGCGCCTGTTTTAAATTGCTTTCTTCATACCCAGGAATAACAGGAACTTTTACTTTTTTTGCTATTTTTTTAGCAAGGGATTTATCGCCCATCAATTTTATATTTTCTGCAGTTGGACCTACAAAAATTATCCTTGCTGCATTACATATTTCTACAAACTGGATATTTTCTGATAAGAAACCATAACCAGGATGAACTGCATCTGCTCCGACTATTTCAATAGCACTTATTATTGATGGGATATTTAGATAACTTTCCCTAGGATTAGCAGGTCCAATACATATTCTTTCATCTGCAAGAAACACTGGTAAAGAATATCTATCAGCATCTGAATAACCAATAACAACAGGAATTTCTAACTCTTTACATGCTCTTATAACTCTTAACGCAATTTCTCCTCTATTGGCCACAAACAACTTCTTTATCATTTTTTCATTTACGAGGTCCGACCTCGCAATTTGAATTTGGAAGCCATTCTTTTAGGAATTGCAAATATTTTTCGCCTAATCCAACTTCTAAAGAATTTTCAACTAATTTTTCTTCAATTATATTTAAGAAATTTTTTCTATATAAGTAGAAACTCAAACTTGACCATTTATAATTAACTAAAAAATCAATTGCTCTCTCCCAATCTTTTACACCCTCTTCCTTCCATTCAGGCATAATAAGTTTTAACGAATTTAAATGGATGTATCTTGTGGAATGACAAAAATAAGCATCATTTTCTATAATCTTTGCTTTAAATTTTGATTCAAATAGCGTTCCTGTTCTTTTATATTTCTCATTAAAATACATCACATACCCAGTTAAGAGTTTTCTCATAAACTGGGTTATACCTCCATCTTTTAATGGAGTCAAAATTAAATGGAAGTGGTTGGGTAACAAAACATAACAAAGCACTCCTACAATTTTTTCTCTTTCCCTATTTTGCGAGGTCGGACCTTGCGGAAAGTAATATCTCATAGGTTTTTCATCGTTAAAAATGTAAAGATAATCTATAAATCTGTAAAAATCCTTTTCATCTAAAAAAATATCTCTCTTTTCCACTCCTCTATTATATATATGATAAAAATTTCCAACAACAAAATCAATTTTTCTCATTTGCAAGGTCGGACCTCGAGGATGAAAAGGACCTGACCATATTCTACTGGTTTACCGTTTTCTACAAGTATTTCTCTTATTATTCCATCATGTTCTGACTTTATTTCATTCATTACTTTCATTGCTTCAACTATACATAAAACTTCTCCTTTTTTTACTTCTTTGCCCTGTTCCACAAAAGGAGGACTTGTTGGAGAAGGTGCTCTATAGAATGTCCCAACTAAAGGAGATTTCACATATACAATATTTTCAAGTTCTTGTGCAGAATGTTTTGATTCTTCAACTATTTTATCTATATCTACTTTAGGTCTTTCTTCAATAACCTTACTTTCTTTTATAATATCCCCTTTTTTGCTTAAAATCAAATGAAAATCCCCTTTTTTTATCTCCAAATATTCTAAACCATATTCTTTCATAAAATCAGCATAAATTTTTAATTCTTCTAGTTTCATTTTTTATCCTTGGTTAAATCTATTTTATCAACTATTTTAAAAAATCCATCAACTATTTTTATTGCTCTTTCTGCATCTTTTTTATTATAAAATTCCTCAGGAATAAAATCCATATCTCCATAAAAAGAAAGTTCCCTTTGGCTTCTTAACCATTTACATTCTTTTTCAATCTTCTTTAATTTCTCTTTAATTTCTATATCCCATTTTTCTGAATGTTTTACTAGTAAATCTACCACATCATGCCATTTTGGAGGCGTAATATTTAAATGGAGTAAAATTGATTTTTCGAGTAATTCAATTACTTCTTGGGCTTCTCTTATTACATCTGAATAATCTTTTTTCTCCATAAGTTGGTTTAACACTTCTCTTCTTACTTTTGCTCTGTTTAAATAACTATTTATCAATCGCTTGTTGACCATTTTTTATAAAATAATGAGGCATAGGATAATCATAAAATTCTAATTTTTCTCTTTTAAATTTTTCCAGTTTTTTTAAAAATTTGTTAAAAAAAGCATTTTTATCATAAATAATTTTAAAACCTGAAGACCAAAGATAAGGTAATTCAACAATAAGTGTTTTTTTACTTTTTATTATTGGTGAAATTAAAGGGAATATATTTTCTGCTTTCAGTTTTTTAAGAGTTTTAATATTTTCAAGAATAGAAAAAAAATCAGTATATCTTTTGTAATTTGAAGGTGCTTTTTCAAGTATTATTAATAAATCAATATCTGAAGTAAAAGTATATTTTTCATCTGCATAGGAACCAAAAATTACAATTGAAATAAGGTTATCTTTATAGAAATTTATGCATTCTTTTTTAAGTTCATTTATAAACTTTTTAAATGTTTTTTCGTTCATAATTAAACACGGGTAATATATTCACCTGTCCTTGTATCTATTTTTATAATATCTCCTACTTCAATAAATAAAGGGGTTTGAACAATAAGACCTGTTTCTACTTTTACTTTTTTACGACCACCTTGAACAGTATCTCCTTTAAAACCAGGCTCTGCTTCTATGACTTTTAATTCAACGGTAAAAGGAAGTTGGATATCTATAATTTTACCTTGATAAAAAAGACCTATAACCTCAAGATTTTCTTTCAAATAATATTTTTTCTCACCAATGGTCTCGTTAGGTAAATTAAATTGCTCATAAGTAGAATTATCCATAAAATAAAATGTTGTTTCATCAGAATAAAGATATGTAAGAGGGACTTCTTCAAGAATTACAATATTAACTTCAACATCACTTCTTAAACTAAATTCTATCCCTTTGCCTGTGTCTATCTCTACTGCCTTAATTTTTACGATACCCCTTCTTTGCTGTTGAACCACATGTGTAGTATTTTTAACAATATATAACTTTCCTTCATACTCAAAAACATTCCCTTCCTTTAAATCAAGTACATTCATATAAAAAATTATACCATAAAATTTAGATTGTTCAAATTGAGTACTTAACAGAATAAGTTAAAGGGAGTATCAATTGCGGTAAAAGAGTAAAAATTTAAAGAAAGATAAAATATAGGAAAGATGTTTTTTGCCAATTTAGAAAGGAAACCTAATCTGCTCAAATTCGTAAGACCAGAAGTATTTAATATTGTTTTCTTTCAAAAATTCTTCAATTTTAGGATTAAAGTCATGGGCAACAAATAAAAGTAATGTTTCTGGATTATTATGATATTTTTTCAATTTATCTGATATTTTTAAAAACCTTTTTATTTCTTTCCTTGACGGCCTTACTTTTGCTTCTCCAATTATTAAAACTTTCTCACCATTTTTCTTTGCCCAACCATAAATATTTACCTGATACTCCTCTCCTTCTATATAAAAATATTTTCTTATCAAATCACCTTCTACTTCATACCCATCTTTTTTTAATAGTTTTGGAAGAGAAACATAAGCAGAATTTTCAAGATGATAACCAACTGTATGAGACAAACCACTTAGTCTATCTTCTATATCTCCGACCTTAGTTATTAAAGCATTCAAATTTAATTCTGTTTTCCTCTGGGCTTCTGCTAATTTATCTACTCTATCTGTCAATATATTCAATCTCTCCTCTGTCTTCCTCTGGGCTTCTGCTAATTCACTTAATCTTTCTTCTGTCTTCCTCTGAGCAACAACTAATTCACCAACAACACTTTTTAATGAATCAAATTCTTCTCTTGTAACTTTTATATCCTTTACCTTATCCTCAATTATTGTTACAATTGCTTCATAAAGTTCTTTTGTTAATTCCATATTTTTCATCCTGTTTTAAAATATTATAACCATATAAAAATAAAATGTAAATAAAAAAGGGAGAAGTTTATTATAAAACTTCCCCCTAAAAAGTTTTTCAATTATTCTTACTTCAAAACAAGACCTTCAATTGCTTTTTTATATTCTCTCAAATCCCAGTAAGATGGTGCTGGTTCAAAGAAACTCGGGTCAATTATATAGAGCATAAGTGTTTCATATATATATTTCTCAATTCCGATATAATGTATTGCGTTTCCAACACCTCTGTACCATCTATCTATTTCCTCTCCACCATTTACTCTACCATTGAATATAATAAGTCCTGGTGGAACTCCCCAATCATCATTAACCATTAACATATCTCTTGGAGAAACTATACCATCAATTGCAACTGAAACAAAATTATACATTTCACCAGCATAAACATAAAGGTCTCCATCTATCTGAACTTCTATTGGATCAAACCAAGGTGTTTGTCCTGGTTTTACTCCTATTAATCCACCTGCATAAAGTCCACTTGTATCTCCTGCAATTATATCATATAGAGTTGTTGCATCATTAACCAAATTATCAATTATATCTCCATCAAGAGCATATAGATAAACAGAACCAGTCGCCGCTACAAGACCACTTATTGTCAAGTCCTCAGTTGTAGATACTTCTATATTTCCATAAACAGCATCAAGAGCAAATGGAAGCGTTAGATCAAGTGTATTAACAAGATTAAGATTACCTGTATTTGCTATGTATATACCTCCTGTCATTGTTTTTGCTTGTAAATTAGTTACATTCGTTTCAATCGGGTCGCCTTCAACAC
>JAOAEP010000160.1 GCA_026416755.1 bacterium
TGAGGGAATAAAATGTTAACTTCGTAAGTTAACAAATAATTTTACAATTAAGTTCGTCTTAAAACAGTTTTTTTCAGTTTTTTATATTTACATGAAAGGGTATCATTGTTATACTTTATTATCATTGTTATACTTTATTAAAAAGGGATATAGAAATGAAAGTTATCAGTATAAAAATGCTCAATTTTAGTAAAAACATATTTATTATCACCAATTTTTTTCTATGTTTAGTTATTTATTCTCAAAGAAGAAATATTGATATTGATGAAGAAGAATTTTTAAAATACTGGAAATTTAAAATTGAGATTGAAGAAAAAAAAGAAGGAGAAAAAACACAAATTATTAAAGCATATCTTTGGGTTCCAGAGGATTGCCAAGTTATTAGAGGGCTTATTCTAACAGGTGGGATTAGTATTGAAGATAATCTTTCAAGGAATGAAAAATTAAGAGAATTTTTGAAAAAAGAGAATTTTGGAATAGTCAAAATAAAGCGAATGTTTCTTTTAAAAACAGATGAAGAAAAAGAAAAGTTTGAAAAAATTTTAATAGAGTTGGGGGAAAAATCTTCTCATCCTGAAATAATAAATCTTCCTTTTATAACGATTGGACATTCAACAGGTGGGATATATGCAAGAAATATTGGATATTTTTACCCTGAAAAAACTCTTGGGATAATTCATATTAAAAGTGGTAACTTACAAGCATACATCCCAAATCCTGGATTTTCACTAAGTGGCATTCCTTTTCTTGCTGTAAATGGAGAATTTGAAGAATATGGGCCTGATGGTGGTGGAAAAGGAGGTTTAAGAGAAAAGTATGGAAAACAAACCCAATGGATAATGATTAGAAAACAATTATTGTATTTAAGACAGAAAGACGCAAATCTTCTCTTTTCTCTTCTTGTCCATCCTGGAGGTTCTCACACATCTTGGGATGAGGAAATGACTGATTATGTATTGAAATTTATTCAAAAGTGTATTATTTATAGATATCCAGAAAAATTTAATCCACTTAAAGATAATTTAAAGTGTAAAAAGATAGATGTTAAAACAGGATATTTGACAGATGCCAATATTAAGTATCCCAAATTTCCTCCTTCACCTTTTTTGGAATATAAAGGAGATAAAGATAAAACTTTCTGGCATTTTGATAAAGAAATGGCTGAACTGACTTTTGAAATTCACAAAAAATTAACAAAAGATGACCCAAGTCAAGATGAGAAATGGTGGGAAATTGAGGAAGAAATATTAATACCTAAGTTTTTATGGATAAAAGAAGGAAAATGAAATTAGTTTTGTTTTTTATATTTTTTTTATTCAATCTGTTTGTTTTTGCTAATAATAGTTTCATAATAAAAAATCCAACAAGTAATAGTTATTATTCTATCTGTATAAAGACCCCTCTAAAATTTAAAAATTTAGTTGAGATAGAGATAATTGATGAAATTTGGAAATCTATACCTTATCAATTTGAAAAAAATTTGGATGGGAACTTTTATAGTTTATGGATTTTAGATGATTTTCCAAGTGGCTGTGAAAAAAAATATATTATGAAAGATAAGAAAAAAGAAGAAAAAACTAATGGAGAGAAAAACATGAAAAATATAGAAAAAAATAAAGAATTTATTTTGATTGAAAATGGTAAAATAGGATTAAAGATACCTACCAAAATTGAAAGAAAAGGTGGACCAATAGGAAAAATAATGTTAGAAAATAAATGGATTGGCGAAAGTTTATGGAGTAATGAAGTTAAAGATTATTATTGGGAAATTTTAAGTGAAGGTCCTATTTTTTTCAAGATATTACAAAAGTTTAAATTTAAAGATGGGTTTTCAGAGATAATAATAACTTTATTTAATGATAAACCATACATAATTTTTGAAGAAAAACATCAAAACGCTATAAGAAACTATTGGGAATTGAATTTAGGGGAAAATTGGCAGATTAATGAAGGATATATATGTGGTTGGTTCGTAACTGAAAGTGAAAAAAGAGGACCATCTCCTCATCCTCCATTAAAAGAAGATGTAGAAAAAAAATATGTCGCTCCTTTTCTTTATGAGAATTTAAGGAAAATAAACCTTACTCCACCATTTAAGTTAGGAGATACAATAACTTTTTTAGAACCAAGGTGGACACAAAATTGTGATAAATCCTGGTTTTTTGGTTATTCAGATGGGAGAAACTTTATGGGTATTATTCCATCTAAACCAGGTAAGTGGTTGTATCCATATGATAATTCAATTGAAGTTAGAGTAATTAGTGATAAAAAGAGATATTTTGTTTTTCCCTCATATAAAGGGTCTAGATATTTTTATTTGATTGGTGGTAAAAACGAATTTCTTGAAAAATTAAAAGAATTTACACAATTGGAAATTTTACATCCTTTAAATGAAATTCAAAATAAATATTTTCTTGAATGGGAAAATAAAGATGGAACTTACGTACCTATTTTCTTTTTTTCAGATGTTTCGTCAAATCCAACTGGTTCAATAAGAGCACAGGGAAGAAATCTTACTAAAAATATAAGAAATGGAAAATTACCATCAGAAAATATTAATACTCTTTCCCTTTTCCAACAATATATTGACCCAGACTTTTGGGGTTATCCTTATAATGGCTGGTCACCAATAAATCCTAATTTTTATACAGATTTTATAAGAATACCCATTTCTCTTTTAACTGGTCTTAAGTCCCATCCTTTATATCCTATGTTTTTAGAACACCTAAAAAAACTTTTAAATTACCATCTTTCAGCATCTATAATCATGCCTAAAGGAGCAGGAACAGAATGTCCTGGATATTTATGGTATGCTTTAACAGTTTTAGCAGATATGGATGAAGTATCTAAAATTTTAGGCATTGAGTTATTGAATGATGAAAGAATTAAATCGGCTATATCTTTTCTTTTAAGAACAACCCAACCTATTGGAAACGGTCAAAGAAAAATTTTACCAATGGGAGATACACATCCTCCAGGTCCTACTTTTGAAGAATTAAATGAATTTGCTATAAAAATAGGAGTGAATGAAGATTTTAGAAATTGGCAGACCGAAGAATTTCCAGGATTTGGTATTGTTTTTAGGAATAATTCGGGTTCTAATAAAGAAACTTTTTTTGCTTTTAAATCTGGACCCTCAAGAGGACATTATCACGGAGATCAACTTGCATTTCATTATTGTGCATATGACAAAAGAATAGCAATAGACCATATGTGTGGTTATTCACCAAGAGCAGACCAAGAACATATGCATAATAGAGTTTTCTTTTCTTTACCTGAGTGGAAATATGCAAATATGGATGGATATGAAAGAATAATAGGTTTTAAAAAAACAAAATTAGTGGATATAGGGATAGGACAGGTTGAAAGTAATAGATTAAGATGGATGCCAGAAAAACCTGAAGAAATTGTTTGGCAAGCAAGATATCCTGAAAGATTTTTTGAAAAACCTATAATTTACAGAAGGTATGTAATATTTATAAAAAGCGAAAAAGAGAGTATTCGGGATTATTTTGTTATATGGGATAGATTTAATCTTCCATCCTCAACAATAATGCCAAATTTTGCAATTCATGTTGAATGTGATAGTTTTGAGAATGTGAAGAATTGTTTTAAATTTGCTGATAAACTTACACTTTTATTTTTATATCCTTACACCTTTAAATTTGAAAGATTTGATTGGAAACATGAAAGAAAGAAGAAAGATGGAACTATATATTATAGAGAGAAAACAATCGGTTTATTTATAAGCCCTGTTATTAAAGATGATGATTTAAAAGAAAGAGAAGAAATTATAACCGTTTTATATCCATTAACAGAAAATATCCCTCAAATAAGATTTAATGAGAGAAAAATCATCTTAAACATTGATAATTATCAGGATGAAATTATTTTTAGAGATGATGATTTAAAAACAAAAGAAAATATGGGAGAAATTATATTAATAAAAAGAAATGGCAAAGAAATTTTCAGGTTTAATGGAAATGAAATTGATTTAAATAGAAATCAAGGGGAAGGATTTTATCCAATTCTTGAAGCAGGATACAATTTTGGGGAAATTCCTGATTTTTTAAAAAAATACATAAATTTTATTCCTAGTGAAGAATTCTATAAGTTAAAAGAAAGTGGAAAATGAAGAAATTTTTATTATTCTATCTTCTCACTTTACATTTAATTTCTTCTCAAAATAGAATTAGATATTCTTTATTTCTTAAAGATGCTTTATATTCTTCAAAAACAAATTCACTATTAGGTCCTCTTTCTTTAGATTTATATGGTAATGGAGAAATATTTGAAAAATTCTTTGTAGGGGATTGTTTAAATTATAATACTTCTTTTTGCTTTGGAAAGATTGAAAAATTTGAAAAACAGAAAGACATTTATAGAATTAGAATAAAATTATTTTATCTTCCCGATGCATGGGTTTCAGGTGGAAAAGGAATTTATAATTTGAACTTCAGAATAATCAATAATAAAATTGATGGTGAGTATGAAGGGTTTTTTCTTCCATTTAAAAACCCAGGATTTTCAACATTGCTTCCGGATTTAAATATTTTTGAGGCAGAGAGCAATTTAATTAACTTAAATGGAAAGATTTATGGAGAGATAAATGAAGAAAAATTTTTAAAAATGAATGGACATCCACGACTTATTACAAATGAAAAGGAGTTAAATGAAATTAAAGATAAACTCAAAAAAGAACCATTTAAAAATTATTATGAAAGTTTTAAAAAATCAGAAGATCCTGTCATTAATGGATTTATGTATTTTTTAACAGAAGATACCAATTATTCTATTAAATGTAGGAAAATTGTTGAAAATATGATGAATGATTTTACTCCAGGGCCATTCAATCTTGGACATTATCATGGAGAAAGATTAAGAAAGATAAGTATTGCTTATGATTTTTGCTATAAAGTATGGGATGAAGAGTTTAAAAATCGTGTTGAAACATATATAAGAAATTTAAGTGAAAGAATATTATTAAGACCGAGTTCCTTAAGTTCAAAAGTAAATACTCATCCAGTTAGCAACTATTCTGCCAAACTAAATCCAGGTGCCTTTGTTGGAATGTTAACTTTATTAGGTGAAAGATATGAAAAGTTACCTGAATTAAAAAGTCCAGAAATACTTGATATAAAACCAATAAATACAACAATAGATATCCCTTTTTTGTCTTTACAAAATTTAAGGATGCCTGAAAAATGGTTATTTAGAGGGCCATTTAATAATTTTTTGCCATACTATGACAAAAACTTTTATAAAGAACCAATTGATATTAAAAACCCTGAAGAATTAAAAAAGTTTGAACTTCTTGATGAAAAATATATTAGAAAAAAAGAAGGAGTTGTTCAAGGTATAGATGTTTTAAATTCAATTGGCAAAAAATATTTGTGTTGTGCTTATTATTTGACAGGATTAGAAAATGATAAAGAAAGATATGTTAAATTGAACTTAAAAGGTCCAGGCGAAATTTATGTTAATTTTCAAAAAGTAACAACTGATGATATTTTAAAAATTTCAAAAGGAAAATATGTTATATTATTGAAGGTTTATAATGGACTTGTATATCCATGGGGAGAAAATATTTTCTCTTTTACCTTGGAAGAAATAAATGAAGAATCTGCGATTAAGTTTATTGAAACAAAAAAACAACAATTTAAAATTGCAAGTGAATATTATGAAATTTTAAAAGAAATTTATATTGAAAAAGAAAAAGAGAATCCCTTTATATATTTACTTTATGAGTTAGGTAAGAAAAGAATTGAAGAATATGCAACACTTGGACTTGGAGAATGGGGATTTAACACAGAGGGAGATGCTTATACATCATATTCATGTGATGAAGTACTTCTTGCAGCAACAATTTATAAGAAAATTACTGGCAATGACATAAATAAATATAATACAATTGGTAAAATGCCTGTAAGTATTTTTAGTTTAAGTTTATTTAATGGTAAATCTGAAAAAATAGCATATGGAGGTGGTAGAGGTATTTTATCTAATAGACATTTATCAAGAGTTTTTCCTCTTATTCCTGATGAATATAAAGATGGAATATTATGGTTTTGGAATAAATTACTAAAAGTTGATGTGAAAGAAGAAATAAAAAATATTGATGAAATACCTTTTGTTGAAAATACCAGTGAAGATTTACTTTATACATTTTTATTTTATCCTATAAACAGAACACCATTACCTCCAGAAAAAATGAAATTTCCAAAATTTATTGGAGATAGTTTGAAAGGTGGTTTTATCTTTAGAAACAGATTTCAAGATAAAGAAGACATAATAGTTTCAATTTTTGGTAAAAGTTTACCTGTAAGACCTTGTTGGCAAATGAATAATGCAGGTGATTTTAGGATATGGGGCTTAGGTGTAAAATGGTTTATTCAAGGAGCTGAAGATAAAAATTTAACCTCAAGTATATATCAAAATGTAGTTCAAATCCAAGAAAGGGAACAAAATGGGTTAGGTGGTAAAATAATATTCTTTAATGGAAATGAGGATGGTTCTGGAGTTGTTTCTTTTGACCTTTCAGATGTCTATCGGTTAAAAATTAATGATAAATTGGATAGTAGAGATAGATATGGGGAAAAAATTGAAGAAAATTTAAAGAAAGAAAATATAAGAATAATAAGAAGTTTAGGAGTTGATTATTCCAAATTAAGTGGAGGAGATGGTCTATTTGTAATTGTTGATTATTTAGAAATTGAAGGTGAAAAGTTATGGCAAGCAGTAATAGGAGAAGATTTAATTGTTGAGATAAATGGCAATGAAGTTAATTTAAAGTCAAAACAAACCGCGTCTAACTTGAAATGTTGGTTTTTCCCAAAGGAGGAAATAAATATTTTTTATGGAAGTGAAGTTGATTTTGGGGGAAAAAAGTACTCACCATTTGGAGGGAAAAAGTATCTATTATGGGCAAAAACAAAAGGAAATATAATCATTACTATTATGTCTTTACAAAAAGGCAACCCACCAGAATTAAAAGTAAAAGAAGATAGAAAATTTATAATTGGGAGAAAATGTATACTTTTTGATGGAGAAAAAATTGTTTTTGAAAATCTTTAAAATTTAAGATAATTTCTGATTTACAAATTTTCATAAAGTTGACTTAAAACGAATAAATTTTTACAATATAAAAAAATGAAAAAGAAATTCTACACAATAAAAACATATGAGGATATTAAAAAGGAAGTATTCCCTTTATTTTTGGGGAATCATTTATTACTTGTTTCAAATGTTCAATTAAATATCCATGAAATAAATATACCAACTTATTCTCATTTTCATAAGGACTATCAAATAATTTATTATTTAAGTGGAAGTGGTGTTGAAAGAATAGATAATAAACAAATAGAGGTACTTCCAGGGATGGCTATTCTAATTCCTCCTTTTAAAAAACATTCTTTTATCCCCACATTTAATACAGAAGCACAAATATTTACTTTAAGATTTATTATTAAAAAACAAATCTTAAAGAAGATAAAACCCAAAGAAAGGAAAATATTTGAAATTATGAAGTTACTTTTTTCTAATAGAGTACACTGGTGGAGTTTATCTGAAGTTAAAAAGAAAGAGATAGAAAATACAATAAAAAAAATATCAAACATAATAATGACAAAAGAATTTGGTTGGACTATTGAACTGGAAGGATATTTTTATTTGTTATTTAAGATTTTTTTTACCTCCTTTATAGAGAAGAAGTATTTGAAAGAGAAAAAAAGCAGAAAAGAGAAATTTTTCACAAAGATACAAGAATATATATATAGCAATATTGAAAGCAAAATTACTTCTTTAGATATTGCAAAAAAACTTATTCTTTCTCAAAGATATATTCAAAAAATTGTTAAAGATTTCACTGGATATTCTTTTTCTAATTTTGTGAATATGTTAAGAATTGAAAAAGCAAAAGAACTTTTGAAAAATGAAAATTTCCAAGTTAAATATATTGCGCATAAAGTAGGGATTTTTAATGTAAACTACTTTTCAAGATTATTTAAAAAAATTGAAGGGGTCTCTCCCACAAAATATAGAGATATGCTATAATTTATTCGTTTTAGTGCATTAAATTTCTTTTTCTTTTATTTACAAAATTTCCAAAAGTAGTGTAATATTTAATTAAAAGTAGGAGGGATTATGAAAAAGAAAGGGTTTACTTTAATTGAATTACTTGTAGTTATTGCAATAATTGCTATACTTGCTGCTATGCTTTTACCTGCATTAAGTAGAGCAAGAGAAAGAGCAAGACAATCAATATGTGTAAACAATCTAAAGCAACTTTATCTCTCTTTAAGAATGTATGCTGAAGATTTTGATAATTGGTGTCCAGATAATACAGGTATATCTGGTGGTGACAATGCAAGAGGATTTTTGAATAAGTTAACTGGAAGAATTTATAGTAGTTATGGAACTGATGGAAGTGGAACAATTAGATTTCAGTATGGTCAATATGTAAATAGCATGGATTTATTTATTTGCCCTTCACAGAGAGGAGATAGAAAAGGGAGGGATTTTAAACTTGACAACTTTAATGAATGTTCTTACGCTTTTGGTGCAGTTAGATTTCCAAGACCTGATGTGGGTTTTGGCCTTCCTTTAAATTTAACAATAGGGTTTAATGCTGCAGGTATAGATTTTGCAAGGATGATATTTTTTGCAGACAAGCAGAGAAATATTTTAAATAGTACTGTTGGTTCAAGAGGTGTTTGGCTAGGGGGATATGATACAAATTCAAATGGAATATGGGATGTTTGGGAGATTGATGAAAGGAATAATCATAAAATATCTGGAATAAATGTTATATATGGAGATGGAAGAGTTGAGTGGATTTCAGGTTTTCAAAGAAGGGGAACAGATGGAAAAACATATTATGTCTTGCCTGAAGATAAGATAAGAGCATGTGGTGTATATACAGGATATCCTTATTCAACAACAAATCCAGCATTCCATTTAATAAATCCAAGATAAGGAGGTGAAAAATATGAAAAAAAGAGGTTTTACTTTGATAGAATTACTTGTAGTTATTGCAATAATTGCTATACTTGCTGCTATGCTTTTACCTGCCCTTGAAAAAGCACGAGAAAATGCAAGAAGAGCAGTATGTATTCAAAGATTAAAAGAGATAGGTAAAGCACTTGAAATGTATTCCATTGATTATAATGAAATGTATCCACCCGCTTATACTGATAGTTATAGATACGGTCTAACACTTCATGGGGGTTTCCCTCTTTTATGGAGAACAGGTTATATAAAAAATCAGCAGACATTCTTTTGTCCAAATAGAGAAACCTATTATGATGTAGGTGCTAATGCAATGTTTGATTGGAAAAGACAATTTTATCCTGGGTTTGGTGGAATGCCTTATGATAGATATCAAGCAGGATATTGTTATTATGGAAATAGAAGATCAACAACTGGAGCATTTTCTAACTGGACTCACATTTTTTGGTACTCAAAGGGGACTGCTGATGATGGAATTTATATGATAACAGCAGTTGGTCCAAATAGATTTAATGCAAGAAGAAGTCCTCTAACTAATTATAACAATTTTGGAAATATAGGAAGCATTCCATTTAAAGCAAGTCCATCAGAAGTTTCTATTGTATGTGATGTTGTAAATATAGTTCCTTCAGGTACAACTCCAGATTCTGCTCATCCTATGTGGAGACAATATCCAGATGGTGGAAATGTTTTATTCTGTGATGGACATACAGAATGGTATCCCTTAGTTCTTAATCCTACTGTTAAGCAAAAAATGGAAGCAGGAAATCTTACTGAAAATGATCTTAGAAATAATCCAAGAAATGGAAGATGGTGGTATCCTTGGAGTATGGGACCTCCTAGTATTATGCTACCTTTGTCATATCCAAATTAAATGAGAGGATATGAATTTAAAATCTATATTGATAGGTATAGTAACATGTATAATTCTTTGTTTTTCTGAAATTTTTACTCTTTTAATTATTGATGGTTCACCTTTTGCTTCTGATTTTTCAACAGGTGGAGCATTATTTTTCATATTCCTTTCTATTCTCTTACTTAGAAGATTTTTTAATAATGAGGAATTTAGTGTTATATATTACATGCTTTTAATTTCTTGTTCTATTGTATCTTGGGGATTAGTTTTAAACCTTATTGGGTTTATAGCAGGGATATATTATTTTGCAACGCCAACAAATGAATGGGAAAAATATATTCACCCACATTTACCTGATTTTCTATTTATAAAAGAGTATAATTTTTCAAAATATTTTTACGAAGGATTACCTAAAGATATGAAAATTCCTTATGGTATTTGGTTTTCTGTTCTTTTCAAGTGGTTTTTATTTATTCTTGGTTTCTATCTTTTAAGTATCTTTTTAATATCAATATTTAGAAAACAGTGGTTAGAAAAGGAAAAACTTTCTTTCCCGTTGTCTGAATTACCAACAAGATTGATAAATGAAAAAAATTTTATAAAAGATAGATTAATGTGGATAGGATTTTTTATACCATTTTTTATATATAGTTTAAGGGGATTAAGTTTAGTATTCCCTTCATTTCCAAAAGTAAATATATATGGCTCAATATCGGCATTCCGAGGGCAATTTGGCTTTCCTTTAAATTTACATTTTGAGGTTATTGGTTTATCTTTTCTTATGCCTAAAGATGTTTTAATAAGTGTTTGGTTATTTGCAATTATCTATATAATTTTAACAGGAGTATTTAAACTTACAGGATATACTATAGGATACACAATACCATATACAGATCCTGCTCCTCAGCAACTTGCTTTTTTTACTTTTGGAGCCTTGATAATTTATGTTATTTTTGGATGTATATTTTCAGCAAGGACTTATTTAAAAGAAATTTTTTTACATTCTATAGGGAAAAAAAAATTAGATAACAAAGATGAACTTGTTCCATATAAAATTGCCTTTTGGGGTTTTATAATCTGTTTTTTTTATATGGTATTCTGGATGCATCTTTTTGGCCTTAATTTTATTACTTCTTTTTACTTTACAATTATAACAATTATAATATTTCTTGGTATAACAAAGATTATTTCTCAAACAGGACTTGCTTACTATAGAGCACCAATGATACCTTTCGGAGCAACTTTATATACTTTTGGTTCAAATTTTATAGGAGAGAAAGGAATAATTGGTCTTTCAACAAGTTTTGTTTGGGCGGGGGATATAAGAACAACTGTGATGACTTCAACAGCAAATGGATTGAAAATATGTGAGGGTTCAGTAAAAAATCTAAAAAAAATATTAATACCTATTTTAGTATCAATTTTTGTAAGTTTTATTTTTACTTCTTGGTTAATAATTTATTTTTCTTATAAATATGGCGCTGGGAATTTATCTTCATGGCATCTTAAAAGATTAAGTGATTTTGTTTTGAGTTATACGAAGTCAGAAATTCAAAGAGGAATAAGTTTTGGAAAACAACAATTTTTGTTTACAATTTTTGGTGGTTTTTGTATGGGAGTATTAATTTTTATAAAAAATAGATTTTTATGGTGGCCAATTTCACCTATTGGACTTGCCATTGGTATTCCTCTTCCTGTTTTTTTCAATTGGTTTCCAATTTTTATTGCTTGGATTTTAAAATCTCTAATATTGAAATATGGAGGTGTCAAATTTTATCATAGAGCCAAAGTTTTCTTTCTCGGAATGGTCCTGGGTTCCTTTTTTACAGGTGGAATATGGAATTTAATAGCATTTTTTACGAAAGTTCAGGGAATTAAGTTTACAATAAGATGAAAGGGATTATAATAGGAACTATATTCTGTTTATTGGTTTGTCTATCAGAAATAGGAAGTGTTCTTTTAGCAAATGGTTCTCCACTTGCTCATTTTTATTCTACTTCAGCCGCGGTGATATTTCTTTTTTTAATAGTTGTTTTTTTGAAAAGATTTTTTAATAAAGAAGAACTCGTAATTGTTTATATAATGATGATAATTGCATGTTCAATTGTTTCGTGGGGTCTTATTTTAAATCTAATTTCATTTATTGGTGGTATTTATTATTTTGGAACACCTTCAAGCGAATGGGAAAAGTTAATTTATCCACATTTACCAAAGTTTCTATTTATAAGGGATATGAATGTTATAAACCATTTTTATGAAGGCCTACCTAAGGGAACAAAAATAGAATGGAGTTTATGGTTTAAAGTTTTAACTTTGTGGTTTTCTTTTATTTTTCCATTTTACTTGTTATGCATATTTTTAGTTATAATTTTAAGAAAACAATGGATTGAGAGGGAAAGATTATCTTTTCCATTGACAGAATTACCAATAAAAATGATAAACGAAAAATCATTTATAAAAGATAAATTGATGTGGTTTGGTTTTTTTATACCATTTTTAATTTATGGGCTTAAGGGATTAAATACAATTTCCCCTTCTTTCCCATCTCCTAACATTTTTCCTTCAATACCAATAATGAGAGGAGTTATCAGATTACCTTTTTTCTTTCATTTTGAAATGATTGGTGTTGCATTTCTAATGCCTAAAGATGTGCTTTTTAGTGTATGGTTTTTCTCACTTTTTTATATTTTATTAACTGGTTTTTTAAAATTAACAGGAATTACAACAGGACCTTCTGTTATACCATCAGACCCTTCAACAATTGAAATTTCCTTTTTATCTTTTGGTGCTTTACTTACTTATTCTATTAGTTCTTTATATATTGCAACAAGAGGGTATTTAAATTTTTTAAATATAAAAAATGTGAAAAATGAAATTTTAATTAAAAAACACCTCTCTATTTTCATTTTACTATTTGTGTATATTGTTTCATATCTCAGAATAATGGGTATAGGACTGTTACCAGGGGTTTATTTCTTAATTATTTCTATTTTGATTTATACTGGAATAACAAGAATAATAGGTCAAACTGGTCTTGCATATTTTTCAACACCAATGGTTACTTTTCTTCCTCCTTTATATACTTTCGGCTCAAAATTTATTGGTGAAAAAGGAATAACAAATTTATGTATAAGTTATGCTTGGCAATCAGATATAAGAACAACAGTTATGGCATCAACAGCAAACGGATTCAAAATAGGGAATGAATTTAATGTTGATAATAAAAAACTTCTTTTTTCAATAATTATTTCAATCTTTATTAGTTATTTCTTTTCATCTTATCTTGTTATTAAGTTATGTTATAAATATGGGGGTATAAACCTTTTAACTTGGCCTTTTAGTTCAATTCAAAGTTATATAGCAAAAAATATTATCTCTGCAATAAAAGAACCTATAAAATTTAATAAAACATTTGGAGTTTGGACTTTGAGTGGAATTTTTGTAATGACATTTCTAATAATAATGAAAAATAGATTTTTATGGTGGCCTTTATCTCCTGTTGGATTTTGTCTTGGATTACCACTTACAGTATACTGCAATTGGTTTTCTGTTTTCTGTGCATGGATTGCAAAATCACTTATATTGAAATATGGAGGAGTAAAAGTTTATAATAAAGCAAAATACTTCTTTCTTGGATTAATACTTGGTGCATTTATAACAGGTGGAATATGGAATATAATAGGATATTTTACAAAAACAACAATAAGATTTTTTGTGAGATGAAAAAAACTTTAATTTTAATATTTTTATTTTCTTTTACTTTATTTTCAGAAAAGAGGTGGTATAAAAATGCAAATGGAGATATCCGAGTAATTCCTATAGAGGTGCCTGAAGAATTGAAAAATAAATGGGAAAAAGAATGGGAAGAAGAATTTTGGAAGAGAGCAAACCATGTTATTAAAAAAACAGCAAGAAGTGGGAATTTCGGGAATACTTTTTTTGAAAATGAAAAAAGAGCATATGGTTGGGCTATGCTTTCAATACTTGGAGGATATGAAAAAGAAGGCATAAAATTTTTAGAAGAAGAAGATGCACAAGCAAATACTTGGAATAAACACACCAAGGGTATAGATTTTTATCCATGTTTTACTTTGAAACATCAAATGAGAAAATATTTCTTCTTTGGAGATTATTTAACGTCTAATTATAAGAAGAGAATGTATGAAGGAGCCAAAATTTGGACAGAAAAAGATCCATTTTATAGACCACATCCATTTTATAAACCTGAAATATCTGCAAAAGGGGAAGAAAATTGGACACCTGAAGCGAATAATTCATGGGTTGATATAAGAGAAACAGATAATTTAAAATTAATGAGGGATTGTGCAATATATTTATTTGCAGAAGAAACAGGAAATGAGGAGACAAAGAATATATATAAGGAAAAATTGAAAGAATTCATTTTAACAATGTATAAGTATGGTATGGGAGAATGGGATTCTGAGAATTATTTAGGGCATTCTTTTACTCCCCTTTTATCCTTGTATGACTTTGCTAAAGATAAATATGTTAAAAAACTTGCAAAGTGTGCTCTTGATTGGATTAGTATAGCAAGTGCAATAAAATATTGGCGGGGAGGATGCAATGGCCCAACAAAAAGGGATTATAACCATCCTTATATTTTTGGAGGAAGTTTATCTAATATTTTTTGGCTTTATTATGGAGATACACCTTTTATGAAAGAGGATGAATTTGAATCAGATGAAATTCATGTAATAACTAGTGCTTATAGAGTTCCACCGGTAAGTATGGAAATAGCAAGAAAAGATTTTAAAAAACCTGTAGAAATATTATCTGCTAAACCCCCTTACCATGTTTGGAAGTTAAAAAATTTGATAAAACCTAAATACTTTGAGGTGACTTATATTGATGAAAAATTTCAGATTGGGATTCTTTCAAGAGGCACACAAAATCCAGATGTGAATGGGTTTAAGATATTGATAAAATCAGAGAAAGAAGGTGTAAAATTTTTCTTAAGTGGACCAATTAAAGACCCTTTTTATCTTGGTTCTCCTATGTATAAAGAAGAACTTTTAAAAGGAGAGAGTTTTATTGCTCCCTACCATAACAGATTAATATATATAACAAAAAATTCTGATATCCCTTATTTATGGCTAATTCCAATAGATGCAGATGTTGAAATTAAAAATAATATTATTTTTATTAACTGTGAAAGTTTACAGTTTGCAATTTTGCCAATCAATCTTGTAATTGAGGGTTTAAACGAAAATCTTACAAATTATATTTGGACAGGAAAAAATCCAAAATGGAAAAAATTAAAAGTTATTTCTTCTCAAATTAAAGATTATTCAAAAGTATATGGATTTGCAATGGAAATATCTATAGAAAAGAACTTTAAGGAAAAATTTATTAAAGAAAGTAAACTCTTTCTTTTAGAAAATTCTATAGAATTTATTTCTTCTAATAATAAAAAACTAAAACTTGTATATTCACCTGAATATAAAGTTTATAGGGATGATAAACTCTTTAAAATTGAACAGGACGATTGGATTTACAATTGTGAGTCTGATGAACTTATTATTAAACAGAAATGGGGTGAGGGTAAAATTGAAGTGAAAACAAAAAACTATAAATTTTTTTCTGGAATTGACAATAAAGGTGAAATATTAAATTAGATATTTTTAAGGATTAAAAATGAAAGGAGGTATGATATGAAGAAAATTATACTTTATTTTTTTATTGTTATATGTTGTTCTTGTAAAGAATTACCTAAAGACAATATTTTATTGAAGTATAATCTTAAATGGACTGAAAAGATAAATTGGGCAAATGTTGTAAATATTAAAGATTTTAAAGGAAATGATTGGAATGAAAGATTTGATAATGCACAAAAATTTCTTTCCCAAACTGGGGGTGGAGTAATTTATTTTCCAGCAGGAATATACAAGTTTAATGAAAGTATATATCTACAAGATGGAATAGTTATTAGAGGGGAAGAGCCAGAGATAATTAAAGATGCAAGAGATGAAAGGTATAAACTAGATACCAAATTTGATTTTCCCCAATATACATTTAAACAAGAAGAAAATGGTACACCTATCAATACAGCATTTAAGGGAATATACCTTTTTAATCCATCAAAAGATAGTAACTGTGGTGTTATAAATATAGAAATTAATCATGGTCATATTTATTTTGGTGAAGATGAAAATCATAATGCAGGTAAAAACAGGATAGTTTATGGATGTGTATTAAAAAATTGTGCTGTTGCAAATAAGATTGTTCCTACTGAATGGCAAAAAAAATGGCAAAGATATACTGACGGATTTCGTGCAGCAATTCATGTCTATACAGAAGAAAATGCACTTATAGCAAATAATAGAATTCCCGAATCTGGTGAAGACAATTTTATAATGAAAGGATATGTAATAGAAAACCCAAAAGGAGAAAAAATAGAAGTTGATTTAATATTTGACTATGATAACAGACCCGGAATATATGTAAATCATTATGGAATAGGAGGGGCAGGAACAACACCACCAAGAGGAACTCCTGAATTGTATCCTCACGGATTTAGAAAAGGAATAGTAATAACTCAAAATTATATATTTTGTACTGGCAGAACAGCCATTGGTTTTACAGGAGATGGAACAATATGTAGTTATAACTTAATAAGATTTAAACCAGAAGTTTTAAGATGGACAACAGCAAGTGGAACTAAAATGGCAACAGGTTCCTCTACAAATGATAATCGGGCAGTTGAAATGAGAGGATGGAGATATACTGTTGAAGGTAATGATTATTTAGTTTATAGAAATAAAATCCCAAACACCCGTTACTATTTTAATGACGGTGAAGGACTTATGCATGAGGCACATTGTAATAGTACAGTTTTAAACAGCAAAATAATGAATAACAAAGGGAATGCTTATATTTCAATCTATTTTACAGGTGGTGTTAATGGACTTATAATTAAAGAAAATGAGATAAGGACAAGTGGAGGTATTTCTGCAATTTATGTTGTTTCCAATCAATATAGAGGAAAAAAAGACGGGAAGAAAATATGGGAAAAATTTGAATGTAAAAATGTTCACATAATTAACAATATAACTTCAGGAAGTGGTATTACTCTTGCTGGCGAACCCTCTGAAAATAATGTAATAAAAGGGAATAAACACATTGGTGAACAAAAGGGTCAAATATTACTTGGAACAAAAGCAGTTGTTGAAGATAATGAAAATTATGAAATAATATACGAGGAGTTTTAAGAATTAATAGATTTATTGATAAAATTTATTCTTTTTCTTTTAAAACATAAATAAATCCATCTTTCTTACCATTATACTTTTCAATCTCATTTTTTGTTTCACAGGAAGAATTCAAGGCATAACCTACAATAATATATCTTTTTTGACTTAATGGCTCAATTTCAAGAGGGATAACTCCAGGTAAAGCAGAACTAAATAGAAGTTCAAGTTCTTTTGAATAAATTCTAATAAATCCAACAGGATTCTCTTCTGGTGAACTTTTTTGAAAAGCATTTTCACTCCAGAAAAAATCATGATTGCATCTCCCAACAGTAAGGATATCATTATTGCTCATGGGAACCATGTCAACTATCCATGCAGGCCCAGGTGCATCAATCCCTTTACTTGTCATCCCAGTTGCTACAATCCCTTCTATTTTTTCTAAATCAATTTTATGAATCATTCCCCACCAGTGGACTAATTTAACCCATTTTTCACCTTTTATTTGTCCTTCAAATTTCCTATTTAATTCTGCTTTTGGACTCCAGAACATAACAGTATTTCCACCATCTGAAAGTAAACCAACAAACATTTTGTTTTCTTTATCAAAACTAAAACATGTAATAGCAGTATCTGCAACCTGTCCATTCATTCTATTATCAGCCCCACTCATCGGATCATATTCATACATTTTTTGAAGAATTTTACCAGTTTTTCTATCAATTTTAATAAGATAGGGAGACCACCATGGTTCAGATTTTGTAGCAGTTGCTGACCATCCACAAATCCATATATTCCCATCTTTATCAACTTTTAACTGATGAGTCCTTGGATTTCCATAATGAGAGAGAACCCATCCATCTTTAATTATTTTTGCATTATCTATGTTTACAGTTGGTGTATAAATAGATGCTTTCCAAAATCTCTTAGAAAGGTCCTTATCCAACTTACTTATCCAATCACAAACATCATAAAAACTAAGTTGCCCCAGAACTTTTTTATATTTTTCTTCATCTCCTTCTGAAATCTTTTTTGCCTTTTCTATATCTTCTTCTTTCAAAATTCTAAAATACCCCCCATCATGTCCAATAAGTACATCATCTCCATCAAAATCAATTAATGTTTTTTGCCAAAAAAATTCCTTTTCAAAAAATTCTCTTGGTCTTATTCTTTTTACTCTATCTTTATCCCAAACTTGTTGCCAACCTTCAAGATAAGTTCCTGCCAATATTTTTGTAAGGTCATGCGATAATAAAACGACAAAAGGAGCGCCATATCTTCCTAGACCTGGTCTATTCGCTATAGGGTCTTTTTCTGAAAAAATACCGTTTTTTTCAAGTATTTTCCCTTCCTTTATTAGTTTAATCTCTTCTTTTAAAGGATAATCTTTTATCAATCCAGGAACGTCCTTTATTATCTCTTCCAAACCTTCGGTAGCATATCCGCCTATATAAACTCCATTTTTATTAGTTCTAACTGTTGTAAAAATAGCAATTCCTTTTTTAAATTCAGCATAATTTAAAATTTTTTTAAAATCAGGAGAAAATCTTATAATAAATGCAATACCACATTTAGGGTCAAAAACTTCTTTACCAAATATATTTTTCCTTATTTTAAAATCTTTTTCTTTCTCCAAATTGCCAACAATATAAATACTTCCATCTCCCCCCTCACAAATACTCTGTATATCATCATTCCCATCTGTTCCTATAAAACTTGAAAAAATTAATTCTATTTGTGATAATAAATTAAAAGTTAAAATTAAAATTAAAATGGTTATTTTTTTCATTTTTTACTATTTTTACTTATCTTTTAATTTGGCTATAAGAAAATATCCATCTTCACTGCCACCAAAATTTTCCTGAATTTGATTTTTAAGAATTAATTCTCTTTCTTTACAAATATCACATTGACATCCTGACCTAATTCCTTTTGTTGAACCATATATTAAAAAGGTATTATTCTTATATGATAATCCGTTTAGTTGTGCATCTGGAATTGCAGAAGAAAATAATAAATTTTTAAAGTCAGAACTAAAGATTGAAAAAGCATCTCCTGAACCTCCTTTTAAGTAATTCTTCGACCAGGTATCAGGTGTTTCTATTATATAATGTGTATTACCACTAATAAAAGCAATATTACCTTCTTCCGTAATACATATATCTTTAATATCACTACTATTGGGCTGGTTCTTGTCTTTCAAAAATGTACACCAAATACTTCCACCTTTAAATACTCCTTCAATAGAGTCAACTTTCATAATTCTTGAAAATTTCCCAACTTTTGCACCCCATAAAGAATCAATAAAACCATATTTTACTTCAATATCAAGATTTTTTGGTTCTCTGAGAAAAACAGTATTCCCTCCGTCTGACCATCCAATTACAACATAATCTCCTTCAGGAGTAACGACTACAGGAAATTTAAATCCACTATCTGCAACTAATCTATATTTGTCTTCCCCCACAAGTTTTGGTTCCCAATTCCATAAAGAATCTATATCTTCTCCATTTTCAATTTTATTGATAAAAAATCTTGGACACCTCCATGGTTCTCTTCCAGTCCTTGTATTAGTATCCCCACCGGTTATATATGCATTTCTTTTCTCATCAACACCAAGAAGAACATATGCAGTTTTTCCTATTTCCCTAATTTCTCCTTTTGGATTAAGTTTATATATTCTCTTATAAACCTCAAATATAACATCGCCATTAGTTAATACAAAAAATGGAATACCAATTTTCTCTTTTAATCCAACTCTTCCAAAATCAGGGATAATTCCTTCTGCTTTCTCAAATATATAAACTTTTTCAATTCTCCCATCTTTTGAAATTTCACCTAAAAACATATCATTTCCCTTAGGTGACGTTTCAGGGGGATAAGTATTTTTTATTATTTGTATTTTGTTTATATTTAGATATTCAATAAAAGAATTATTACTTTTCCCTGAAAAATAAATTTTACCATCTTTACCTTGTTTTATGAATGAAATATAGACACCATCAATTTTCACTTCTTTTTCAATTTTTTTCCCATTATCTGTTAAAAAAAGTAATAATCCTTTATCTTCACTTATACCCCCAAGTAAAATTCTTCCATCATTCAATATTTCTCCTGTATAAAATTTATCAATCCCTTCCTTACCATACCAACTCGCAGTTATCACTTCAAGTTTACCACCCATTCCTTTTGCTTTTTTTGAATATTGATGAAATCTTGTTTCTTGAATTTTTTGCTCCTGAGAATATCCAAAATATAATAAAAATAATATGCTAAATATGATTACTTCTCTCAAAATTTTTTTCATATTCTCCTCCTTTTCTATGTGGTTTAAAGATAATTTAAACCTTTCTTTATATTAAATATACAATAACTAAGATCTATGTAAATAAATAATAAGGAAATTGATAGCATGAAAACGAACAATTTAATTATGTTGAATTAGAGATTTATTTAATTTTTCTAAACTCTTATATTATCTTTCATAGGCACCGATGTCCCATGAAGAACCTTGTGGTCTTTTTATTCCATCTTTATCTTTAGGGTCTTGCCATTCTTTTATTTCAAATCCTTTATCAATTGCAGGACTATCTGAAAGTAAATGGAAATCTTTTTTCTCAATACTTACAAATTTAGGGTCTCTTCCATTAATTCCATTTTTTTCAGAAAATCCCTTTTTAGGTCCATAATTTGCATCTGGTGTTTTCGTTACATAGTTATAATCTGCCTGAAAGTCATTTATCTCTTCTTTAGGTTTATCAGCAAAATGGTACCATCCAATTCCATCACTATCAGGAGCAGAACCACCACCAACAAAAATATTATTAAAAATTCTTGTATTATGTGCTCCTGTCAAAAAATCTCCTCTTTTCTCATAAAATCTAAAAAGTAATGGTCCTGCTGTATTTCTTCCACAATTTACAAATGTATTATTATAGAATTTACATCCAGGGATACCAATTTGAGCAACTCCACCAATATTATAAAAAACATTATTTCTAAAGGTCCAATCCCTTAAATCAGAATATCCATAACTCAAAAGCATTGCAATAGAACCAGTACAGTCATGAAAATAATTATTCTCAACAAGTATATCATATGAAATTTCTCTATTATTATCATATATTTGGAAAATGTCTGCATGCCATCCTGTTTCTTTTAAATCATAAACTTCATTATTTCTTATAATATGACCTTTCCCAAAAATCCTCCAGACATCCCCTTCTCCATTATAAATTACATTATTTTCAAAGATACAATTGGTTGATTTTGTGCCTGTACAGTTTAAAACTACTTTCCCAAAATTTCTCATAATATTGTTTCTTACTATACAACCTGTTGAAGGAGGATGAGAAGTAGGATGAGATGAAATTCCTACTCCATAATTTTCAAAAATACAATTTTGAATAATACAATAATCACCTGAAATTCCAACTCCCCCTGTTATATATAGATTTTCAATTATAATATAATTTGCCTTTCTCGGGTCCCAGGAACCAATCTGGAATCCTTTAACCTTTATTTCTTCTCTATTCCCTTCTCCTTTAAACTTTATATATTTATCTTTCTCACCACTTCTTAAAATATCAACTTTTTCATCATATTCACCAGGTAAAATAAATATTGTATCTCCTGGATTTACTAT
>JAOAEP010000009.1 GCA_026416755.1 bacterium
GAGCAATATCAAGAGAAATAGCACCTGTAGGAATAACTTCAACATCAATCAACCTTCTATCCCCAAGTTTCATTATTGAACCTTTACCAAACTCCTTTTCTATCTGTGATATCGCCATTTCAAGTGCTTTTTCTTTATCCATTTTTTCTCCACCTCCTTAAAATTATAATAACTTTTTACCATATAAAAGTCAAAATTGTATCTTCTCCCCATTTAAATAAAATTAGAGAATTATTGTCTTAGTTTGAATTTAGCAATTATATTGTAAATTGGGCCTTCTAGCATTAATTTACTTTCGTATAAGTGAAAAAAATCAACTTTAAATTTCCCAAATAAAAATTCATTATATTTTTCAAAGATTTCTTTTATAAAGTTAAGATTAGGGACACTTTTAAATCTTGCAATTGTCACATGGGAAACAAATTCTTTTTCTTTTTCAAATCCAAAATCACTCATTGCTTCTTCTATTTTACTATTAAGTTTTTTCAAATATCCCCAATCCTCTGTCCCAACCCACATAACTCTTATTTTTTTTTCTGAAGGAAATACCCCAATTCCTTTTATCTCAACATCAAAACTTTCAAATTCTTTTGCACAAATTTCAAGTTTTCCTTTTATTTTATCAATATTTTTTTCTTCAACTTCTCCAAGAAATTTTAAAGTTATATGTAGGTTTTCAATTTTTACAGGTTTGGCTTCTTTTATTTTTTTTAATTTATCAATAATTTCCTTTAAATTTTCTTTTATATCTATTGGCAAATCAATTCCTATAAAAACTCTCATTTTCAAACTTTTTATTTTTCAATTTATCATTTCTTAAGCCAGGGCATCATATCTCTCATTTTCTTTCCTACTTTTTCTATTAGATGTTCTTCTGCCTGTTTCCTTAAAGCATTAAAAACAGGTCTACCTACTCTATTTTCAAGTATCCATTCTCTTGCAAATTCACCTGTTTGAATCTCTTTTAATATTTTTCTCATTTCCTCTTTTACGTTTTCATTTATAACTCTCGGCCCTCTCGTCATATCTCCGTATTCTGCAGTATCACTTATAACTTGCCTCATACCTTGAATCCCTCTTTCAATTATTAAATCTACAATTAATTTTAATTCATGACATGTTTCATAATAAGCGACTTCTGGTTGATATCCACTTTCAACAAGAATTTCAAATGCTGCCTTAATTAAAGCAGTAGCACCACCACAAAGAATTACCTGTTCCCCAAATAGATCTGTTTCTGTTTCTTCCTTAAAAGTTGTCTCAACTACTCCACATCTTGTTCCTCCAAGTCCTTTAGCATAAGCAAGCCCTACATTTAAAGTATCTCCACTTGGGTCTTGATAAACTGCCACCAAACAAGGAACACCCTGCCCTATTATAAACTGGTTTCTAACTAAATCCCCTGGCCCTTTTGGTGCAACCATAAAAACATTTACATCTTTTGGAGGGATTATTTGACTATAATGGATTGAAAAACCATGTGCAAAACCGATATATTTACCTTTTTTTAAGTTTGGACCTATTTGTTTTTCATAAACAAATGGCTGAACATTATCTTGAACAAGAATCATTATCACATCTGCTTGTTTAGTTAACTGGTCTGCTGAAATTGGAGTAAATCCATCGTTTTTTGCTTTTTCATAATTTTGTGTACCTTCAAGTTCACTTATAACAACATTCAAACCACTATCTCTTAAATTTAATGCATGAGCTCTACCCTGACTTCCATATCCAATTATTCCAACTACTTTATCTTTCAAAACTTCTAAATCAGCATCTTTATCATAATAAATTTTAGCCATAATTATCCTCCCTTTTTTTCAAATTCTCTTGAAATTGCAATTTTCCCTGTCCTAATTATTTCTTTAATTCCAAACCCTTTAAGTAATTCAAGCATTGCATTTATCTTTGAACCACTACCTGATATTTCAATTGTTAATGTTTTTTTACCAACATCTACAATTTTCCCTCTAAAAATATTTGTAAGTTGCATAACTTCTTGTCTTTCAGTAAAAGAAGGTGTATTAACTTTGATTAAAGCAAGTTCTCTTTCAATATGGTCTTCTTTTGTTAAATCCTGAACTTTTATTACGTCAATAAGTTTGTTAAGTTGTTTATAAATCTGTTCTAAAATTTTTTCATCACCTTTTACAACAATAGTCATTCTTGAAACAGAAGGATCGTCTGTTTCCGCAACACATAAACTATCAATATTATATCCACGTGCTGAAAAAAGACCCGAAATTCTTGCAAGAACACCAAATCTATTTTCTACAGTTACAGAAATTATATGGGTCTCTATTTTGTTCTCATTATTATTTTTTCCCATTTTTTCTCCATTTATGCTATACCATCAAGAATTTGATTTAATGAAGCACCAGCAGGTACCATAGGAAAAACGTTTTCTTCTTTCTCTACTCTACAATCAACGAATACAACTTTTTCTTTTTCTTCAAGAACTTTTGGTAAAATTTTATCAAATTCTTCCTCTGTACTTACTCTATAACCTATCGCCCCATAACTTTCTGCAAGTTTAACAAAATCTGGTTGACTTCCTTCAAGACATGTAAAAGCATATCTTCTATTATAAAAAAGTTGCTGCCATTGTCTCACCATTCCAAGATAACAGTTATTTATAATAAAAACTTTAACAGATATTTTATTAAATACAGCGGTGGCAAGTTCCTGAATATTCATTTGAATACTTCCATCTCCTGCAATATCAATTACTATTTTATCAGGGTTTGCAACTTTTGCACCTATTGCAGCAGGAAAACCAAAACCCATAGTTCCAAGTCCACCTGAAGTTATTAATGTTCTTGGCTTTTTAAATTTATAATATTGTGCTGTCCACATCTGATTTTGTCCAACTTCTGTGCATATTATTGCTTCTCCTTTTGTGTATTCAGATATTTTTTCAATTATATACTGTGGTTTAAGACCATTTCTTTCATATCTTAAAGGATACATTCTTTTCCATTCTTTAATTTTTTCAATCCATTCATCTATTTTTAGTTTTTCAGCTATTTCATTTAACTTTTGCAATACATTTTTTGCATCTCCGACTATAGGAATATCAACCTCAACATTTTTACTTATTGCAGAAGGATCTATATCTATATGAATAATTTTTGCATTTGGTGCAAATTCGTCTATTTTACCTGTAACTCTATCGTCAAACCTACAACCAACTGAAATTATAAGGTCTGATTCTACTATGGCATAATTAGCATATTTTGTTCCATGCATTCCTGGCATACCGAGAGAATAATCCCCTTCTACATCAAGAGAACCAAGACCAAGTAGAGTAAAAGCAACTGGTATTCCTGTTTTTTCTACAAATTTCTTTAATTCTTCACTTGCATTTGAAATTACAACTCCACCACCTGCAATTAAAACAGGTCTTTTTGAGTTTCTTATTAATTCCCAGGCTTTTTTTATTTGTAATGGGTGCCCTTCATAAACAGGTCTATAACTTCTTATTTCAACCTTTTCAGGCCAATAAAATTCTCCATCTTTTCTTTGAATGTCCACAGGGAAATCTATCAAAACAGGTCCTGGTCTTCCTGTTTTTGCTATATAAAATGCTTCTCTTACAACTCTTGGAATTTCACTTATTTCTTTTATTAGGTAATTATGTTTTGTTATTGGTCTTGTAATTCCTGTTATATCAACTTCTTGAAAAGCATCATTCCCTATTAAATGAGTAGCTACTTGCCCTGTTATTGCAACAATTGGAACAGAATCCATATAAGCAGTGGCAATACCAGTTACAAGATTCGTTGCTCCAGGACCACTTGTAGCAAGACACACTCCAACTTTTCCAGTTGAACGAGCAAAACCATCAGCAGCATGAGCAGCGCCTTGTTCATGTCTTGTTAAAATAAATCTAATTCCACTATCATATAAAACATCACATAAAGGTAAAACTGCTCCTCCTGGATACCCAAAAATAACTTCAACCCCTTCTCTTTTTAAACACTCAACAAAAATTTGTGCACCTTTCATATCCTCTTCCTTTAAATTTACTTTTTCTTTATTTAATCACAAATTTAAAAATTATCCAAATACTCAATTAAAACTTAATCTTTTGACAATTCTTTACTTCTTTCTTCTGCTGCTTCAATGGCCTTCCTTAAAATATAGCCAAATTTTTCTTTTTCAAAAATATTTAAACCTGCAATCGTTGTCCCTCCAGGAGAAGAAACCATTTCTTTTAATTTTTGGGGTTCTATTTTTGTTTCAAAAAGCATTTTACCAGTTCCAAAAAAAAGAGTTGATACCAAATCATTAGAAATCTGTGCTGAAATACCTTTTTCAATACAAATTTTTTCAAATTCTTCTGCTATATAAAATAAAAAACCAGGACCACTACCACAGATTGCTGTAATTGTATCAAATTTATCTTCTGGCATTTTAATAACTATTCCAATAGGTAAAAATATTTTTTTTATAAAACCCTCATATTTCTTGCCATATTTATTGTAACAATAAACAATTATGCCACTTTTTACTTTAACATTTAAATTAGGCATAACTCTTACTATTGGAATATTTTCTCCAACAATTTTTTCTATATTTTTTATTTTAATACCAGCCATAATTGAAATAATAAGTTTTTTTGAATTTAAATTCTCTTTAATTTCTTCAAAAACATTTTTAGCATCTTTTGGTTTTACTGCAACAATTATAATATCAGAAAATTCAGAAATTTCTCTATTGCTTTTTAATATATTTACTGATAAATTTCTTATTTTTTTCTTATCAATGTCAAAAACAAAAATATTATCTTTCCTTATAACTTTTTTTTCAAGTATACCATCTAAAATAGAAGAACCCATATTCCCTACACCAATTATTCCAATTTTCAATTTTTTTCTCCTTTATGGGAGGAAATATTATTAACCTGCTTCTTCTCCTTCAACATGACCAACTCTTATATCAAGGTTCTCTCTATCCTCTATTCTTTCAATTATTCCATCTCTTATCCATATAACTCTATCAGATACATCAAGCATTTTTAAATCATGAGTTGCAGTTATTATACTTACCTGCTTTTCTTTATTCATCTCTCTTAATAAGTTTATAATTTCTTTTCCTGTTTTTAAATCTAGATTCCCTGTTGGCTCATCTGCAAGAATTATTGCTGGATCATTTGCTAAAGCCCTGGCAATTGCTACTCTTTGCTGTTGTCC
>JAOAEP010000068.1 GCA_026416755.1 bacterium
CCATACTGCATAATGGAGTCCAAAACTAATAGCACCAAGTATAACGACAAGAGCTGTAACTATATCCAAAAGAGAACTATGATAATAATAAATATTTTGTGTTTGAACACTGAAACCTGCAGTATCCCATCCTGCCATAAAAATGCAGATACCATGAAAAAAAGCACGAGAAGGACTTATACCATGAAATATATTTAAAAACGAAATTATAAGTGTAAAAATTATAAGGTAGCATAATGAAACAGTCCAGATAAATTTTGCTGTTTGAACCACATTTGGAAGAATTTTTTCCTCCCTTGCTTCTCCAACGTAAATTTTAAAAGCAGTTGCTCCTTTAAAAAATATTAAAAGTCCTACAAGAATAATTCCTTGCCCTCCAATGAAACACATAAAATGACGCCAGAAATTATAAGAATATGCCATATGGTCAAGGTCATTAACAAGAACAAGCCCTGTTGTTGCAAGAGCGCTCATTGATTCAAAACAACTATCAAGATATGATTTATAGTGACCTGAAAAATAAAGAGGAATTGCTCCAAGAAACATATATAATACCCATATTATTGATGTAATTGTCATACCTTGGCGCCAATTAAGATCGCTTTCTTCAGGGATAAAATATACTAAAAGATAACCAAGAAAGAGTGTAAAAAGGGATGAGATAATAAAATCAGTCGCAGGAGCCCATTCTTTAAACAAAAGTCCAACGAATAAAGGGAAAAGCATCAAGTATCCAAGACATATTATTAATTTTCCAGTATAATGAATTATTCCTTTTAAATCATCTCTTGAAAATTGAGGTATCATGGGTTTTTAATAATAATGAAAAATATTAAACTTAAAATAGATGAGAGGAAAAGTATAAAAAGCATAAAAGAAATTTCTATAATTATTCCAAGGATACTGTTTTTGAAGATATTTAAATATTTTATAAATTTTTTCATTCTTCTTTTATTTCACCTATTAAAAAGTTTAAAAGCATTGTTTCATTTTCAACTTCTGTTATTGCAATTACTTCATCATATTCCTTAAAAACAAAATCTTCTTTCACCATAAAAATTTGATTTTCTCTTATAACAGCAACTATTACTGAATTTTCAGGTAGTACAAGTTCTTTAAGTTTCTTATTTATAATCGGAGAATTTTCTGGTAAATCAACCCTTAAAATAGATAATTTACCTCTTCTAAAAGCAAATAAACTTGTAATATCTTCAAGGTTTACTTCTTCTTCAATTACTTTTGCAATTAATGATGTTCCACTTACAGGTATATCTACTCCTAATTCACTAAATGTTTTTTCATTTTTTGGATTATTGACCCTTGCTACGGTTCTTTTTACATTAAATATTTCCTTTGCTATTTGACACACAATTAAATTATCTTCATCATTACCTGTAACTGCAGCGACCACATCCGCTTTTTTTATTCCTGCATTTTTTAAAACTTCTGGGTCACATCCATCACCTGTAATAACTAGACAATTTATTTTAGAAGCAATTTCTTGACTTAATTTTGGCTCTTTCTCAATCAACACCACATAATGTTTTTCACTTAACTTTTCTGCAAGATAATATCCAATGTTTCCTCCACCTACTATTATCACATTCATGGTTTTATAAATTTTCTAAACTTATTTAAATTCGTCTTTTCAACTATTCCAATAATTATATCATTTTCTTCTATTTTCATATTTTTTTCAGGGATAATTCCTTTTCCATTTCTTATTATAGCAAAAATATTTAATAGTCCATTTGTATTTATCTCTTCAATCTTTTTCCCTTTTAATTCTTTACCCTCTATTTCCACTAAAGTTAATTCTTTATTTTCCAAGATATAAGGATAAACTAATTTCTTTGTCAGTCCATCATTAACAAGTGAAGCAGTAAGAGAAGTAGTATTTATTATTTCTATATCAAAAAGTTTACATATCTTTTCTTTATTAGGATCTGAAATCCTTATTATTACTTTAGGAACATTAAACATCTTTTTAGAAACTTGTCCAACAATTATATTTACATTGTCATTATTTGTCATAACAGCAATTGCATCTGCCTTTTCAATACCAGCCATTTTTAAAACTTCTATATCAAGGGCATCTCCTAATATTGTAAGACCATTAAAGTCAGTTAGTTTTTCTAAATTTTTTTCTTCTTTATCAATTACAACAACATTATTATTTTCATCCAATAATTTTGCCAAATATGTACCAACCTTTCCACAACCCACTATTATTATATACATTGTTTCTCTCCAAAAAATAACTTTATAAAATTATCTCCTTCAATATAACCGAATTTGCCATTTTTGCAATCTTCTTCATTAAATTTTTCCACAGAGTCCGGTATATCTAAGGGAGAATAAATTACAAAAGGGACATATCCTGGTTTATGTGATTTTAATTTTACAGGTGTATAATGGTCAGGAAGGATTGAAATGCAATGAGAATTTAAATCAACATTTTCAAGAACAATTCTTACTAATCTATTATCAAAATCTTCAATACATTTTATTTTTAACTCAAGATTCCCTTCATGACTTGCTTCATCTATTCCTTCCACATGAACATAAACAAAATCACATTTTTTAAGTGCTTCAATTGCATATCCTGCTTTCCCTTCATAGTTTGTGTCCCATAATCCTGTGGCTCCTGGAACATTTATAATTTCAAAACCAATCATCTTACCTATACCCTTAATTAAATCAACTGCTGAAATCACTGCACCTTTAACTTTAAATTTATCATAAAATCTCTCAAGTTTTGGTTTTCTTCCAGGAGACCAAGGCCATATATAATTTGCTTTTTCTTTACCTTCTTTTTTCCTTTTTAAATTTATAGGATGATTTTCAAGATATTTATTTGATTCAATTATTAAGTTATTTAAAAAATCTGCTGTTTTTTTACCTTTTTCTTCAGTTGGTTCCACCATTATTTTTTCAATTTCATGTTCTGAATAATCATGAGGTGGATAACATTTTATTTTTTCTGAAAAATCTCCTTTTAAGATTAATATATTTTTAAAACCCAACCCTGGATAAAATTTAACATTTTCACTTGCCAATTTTTCATTTAAAAAGTTTATTAATTCTTTACTTTCTTCATTTGATATATATCCAGCAGAATAACTTTTAATTTTACCTTCTTCCACAGAAATAAGATTACATCTAAATGCAATTTCATTTTCTTCAAGTTCTATCCCTAATGAATATGCTTCAAGAACTCCTCTTCCTGTATATACTCTTTTAGGGTCATATCCAAGTATTGATAAATTTGCAACTCCTGAATCAGAAATAAAATTATCAGGAATTGTTTTTAACATTCCTGAGCATCCAATCTTTGTTAAATAATCAATATTCGGTTTTTTGGCTACTTGTAAAGGAGTTTTATTATTCAATTCTTCAATAGGTAAATCCGCTGCTCCATCCATAATCATGATTATATATTTCATTTTATCCCTTTCAAAAATTCTTTAAATTCCTCATATTTATTTTCTATTTCAAAATATTTTTCCTCTTTGTTAATAATTTCTTTTAAAGTTTCGGGTATCTCTGGTTCAAAACCAACCACATCTTTTATAACTTCTTGAAATTTCCCTGGATGAGCAGTTTCTATTGAAATCACTTGATTTTTTATTCCTGATTTTTCATATGCACCAATTCCAACTGCACCATGTGGGTCAAGTAAAACTTTATATTCTTCGTAATATTTTTTAATTATTCCACAAACCTCCTCATCTCTAATTGAAAAAGAAATAAAATCTTTTTTTAATTTTTCCATCTCTGGCTTTATTTTTAAAACTCCATATTTAATAACTCTACCTTTTTCATCTCTTTCATCATACAACCAGCCCCCATAAAGGTCAATTAATCTTGCAAGATTACTTGGGTGACCTACATTCATCGCATTTGAATTACATCTCTTAGAAGGAATTATAGGTAAATAATCTCCAGTTTCTAAAAATTTTGGAAACTCATCATTCTCATTTACTGCCACAATAAATTTTTCAATAGGTAAACCCATTTTTTTTGCAATAACCCCTCCCATTAAATTACCAAAATTACCAGAAGGAACAGAAAAAGAGATGTTTTCATTATTTAATCTTGAAAATGCATAAAAATAATAAACACTTTGGGGTAATAATCTTGATATGTTTATTGAATTTGCAGAAGTCAAGTTTAAATTTTTTAATTCAGGGTCATTAAAGGCTCTTTTAACTAAATTTTGACAATCATCAAACTTACCTTTGACACCAATTGGAATTATATTTTTATTTAATGTTGTCATCTGTTTCCTTTGAATATCTGTGATTTCATCTTTAGGAAATAGAATAACAACTTTTACATTTTCCTTTTCATAAAAAGCATTTGCAATTGCACCTCCTGTATCACCAGAAGTAGCAACTAAAACAGTTAAATTTATTTCCTCCTTTTTAGCAAAGTAATCCATAATTCCTGCCATAAATCTTGCTGCAAAATCTTTAAAAGAAGCAGTTGGTCCTCTATCAAGATAAAGAATGTAAAGCCCCTCTTTAATTTTTTGCAATGGAACAGGGAAATTATATGCCTTTTTAACTATTCCCATTAATATATCTTCTGGGATTTCATTTTTAAGAAACTTTATAAGAACCGAAAAAGCAATCTCATAATATTCTTTCAATGAGAAACTGTCTATTTCATCTCTTTTTATTTCAGGTATAAATGTTGGCATATAAAGACCATAATCTGGTGCCTGACCTTTTAAAACCGCTTCTTTAAATTCCACTTCCTTTGAACTTCTATTTGTACTTCTATAAAGGATTTTTTCCATATTGAATTTTATCTTACCTATTTTTGAAGAAATAGTCAATCTTTATAGAAGAGAGGAATTATAAAGAATACTAAATAGAGACCTCAATATAAAATGGTGAAGGAAGAAAATGACATTAAGATTGTTAAAATTTCTTTTTATGTTCTAAAATATAATTTGGACATTATATTAGATTAGAGGAAAGAAAAATGGTATATAAAGGTGAAAAAGTCATGTTTGATGGTAAAAAGATTGTGCTGAGAGAAGAGGAGATAAAAGATGTTAATGATGATGAAATAATATTAAAAGCAGAATGGACACAAATTAGTTGGAACAGAAGTTGCATCAATAAAGATGGCTCAAGCAGAAAAAAGAGAAATAGAACTTGGATATTCTTTTGTTGGGATAATCGTTGAAAAAGGGCAAAAATTCAATTTAAATGAAGGAGAAAGAATTTTAGCACTTGCTCCTCATGCCTCATATGTTAAATTAAAAGCAACACCAAGTCATTTGGTAAAAGTTCCTGAAGGAGTTCCACCCGATATTGCTACAATTGGAATTCTTGGTTCTGTTGCTTTTCATATTATTGAAAGGGCAGAAATAAAATTGTGTGAAAGTGTAGGGATTTTAGGTCTTGGTATGGTTGGTTCTTTATGTTTACAATTATCAAAAATATGTGGTGCAAGACCTGTTATAGGAATAGATATAAATGAGCACCGACTTGAAATTGCAAAAGAAATTTTAGGTATAGGAGGAAGATTAATCTTAACATCTTTTACAAATGAATTCATTTATTTTAGAGTACATAATGATATTGTAGATAAAGAACTTAAAATAATTGGAGCACATCAACCAAAATGTCCAATTGAAAAGGTTCCTTATTATCCATTTTCTCAGGTTAAAAATAGGATCCTTACACTGGAATTTTTAAAGGATGGAATATTAAAGGTTAATAAATTGATAACTCATAGAATAAAAAAGGATAAAATACCTGAAACTTATTCATTATTAATAGAAAATGATATAAGGTCAACAAGAATTTTAATTGATTGGCGATAATTTTAACTGATACCTTTAAGTCAAGGTAAATTTGAATTGTTATATTGTTAAAAAGTAAATACCTTAAATTTTCCAAGTTGGACCAAAGGAGATATTTTTGAATGTTATGAGAAAAAGATTGAAAAGTGGAAAATAATTAATTGATGAACTAAACAAATTTTTATTATTAAATGTCTAAATTAAAAAGAGGAGGGAAAATGAAACATAAGTTTATTATAATTTTCTTTGTTTTTTTCTCTTTATTTAATTATTCTCAAAATATAAGAAGCCCAGAAAATGTAGAAATAGTTAAGGATGTTGTTTATGGAGAAGTCGATGGAGTGAAATTATATCTTGACATTATAAAACCAAAAGAAATTTCTTCAAAAATGCCTGTAATTGTATTTGTTCATGGAGGTGGCTGGAAAAGTGGAGATAAACAAGGAGGAACCTATAGATTGATTCCTTTTGCTCAAAAAGGATATTTTTGTGTAAGTATAAACTATAGATTAAGCAACGTGGCAAAATTTCCAGCCCAAATTGAAGATTGCAAATGTGCGATAAGATTTTTAAGAGCGAATGCAGAAAAATATAATATAGACCCTGATAAAATTGGTGCATGGGGACCTTCTGCAGGTGGACATCTTGTGGCACTTTTAGGGACGACTGGAAACACTAAGGAATTTGATGGGAAAGGTGGTTGGGAAGGATATTCAAGTAAAGTAAATGCTGTATGTGATTGGTTTGGACCAAGTGATTTTTTAACTGGAATTGAAAAATCAGAAAAACAGGGTTCAGCATATATGGTAATAGGAGAACTACTTGGAGGGGTGATTGAAAATATAAAAGAGAAAGCAAAAAAAGCCAGTCCAGTTTATTATGTAAATAAAGAATGTCCACCCTTTTTAATAATGCATGGTGATAAAGACAATGTAGTTCCATATATTCAAAGTCAAATTCTTTATGAAAAACTAAAAGAAAACAATGTTCCTGTTACACTTGTTAAAATAAAAGATGGTGGTCATGGATATGGCTTTAAAAATAAAGCACTTGAATTTGTAGAGAGTTTTTTTGATTATTATCTAAAGGGTGAAAAGGAAAAATGGGAGAATTTAAGAGGTAATAAAGATTTTATTGAAATTCCTGCTGAATAGAAATGATATGGAAAAAAATATAAAAATGATAAGAAAAAATTTAGAAAATCTTCCTGAAATTCCTACACTACCGTATGGATACAAACTAAGAATATATAAAGAAGGAGATGAAGAAAACTGGTGTAATATAATAAATAAAAGTTGTGGTGCAAATTTTGATATAGAAAAATTTATTAGTGAATTTAAAAGACATCCTTCTTTTTCCCCTGATAGAATATTTTTTATTGATTATAAAGAAACGTCTGTTGCAACAAGTATGGCATGGAAAGATAGTCCTGAAGAAAAGATAACTGGAAGAATTCACTGGGTAGGAGTTTTAGAAGAGCATAGAGGCAAAGGCCTTGGATATATTATTACTCTGAGATGTCTTTACAGATTAAAAGAAGAAGGATTAAAAAATTGTTATTTAATTACTCAAAATTATAGAATACCTGCAATAAAAATGTATCTAAAACTTGGTTTTGAACCAGAAGTAACAGATGAAAACTTTAATGTATGGAAAGAAGTTTTTGAAAAACTTGGTATTATGTTCTCACTTTAAAATTTTAAAATTAATATTTTTCCCTCTTTTTGTCTTTAAATATAAGTTTACAAAAAATTATAAAAAAGATAAAATAAAAATAATGGTGAGTGTAGCTCAGCGGATAGAGCACTGGACTGTGGCTCCAGGAGTCGGGGGTTCAAATCCCCTCACTCACCCTTGCGAGGTCGAACCTCGTTAATGGAAAATATGAAAGCACTAAAAATTAGGTGGGTACGACTTGTTTCAGATGGGAAAACCTGTACAAGATGTGAATCAACAGAGAAAGAGTTAGAAAAGGCAGTTTCTATCCTTAAACAATCTCTTACACCTTTAGGAATTGAAGTTATTTTTGAAAAAGAAGCGATTTCTGTTGAGGAATTTAAGGAGAATACTTTGTTATCCAATCAAATTTGGATTAATGATGTATCCTTAGAAGAGTTGGTAGAAGGAAAAGTTGGGAAAAGCAAATGTTGTGATGTATGTGGTCCTTCTGAATGTAGAACTATTGAAATAGATGAAAAAGTTTATGAAGCAATTCCAGCAGAACTAATAATTAAAGGTGGACTTTTTGCTTCTTCTCAATTGATTACAGAAAAAACTGACCAATCCTGCTGTAAACCTGAAAACTCCAAAAAATCTTCTAAATGCTGTTGTCCTGAATGAATTTATGCAACCTCCAGAACCGTTGTCCCTCTTGCATATCCCAATCCCACCTACCAGGTGGGAAAGGGAATTAATATTTGATTGACATATTTAGAATTGGGAATTATGATTTTATTTTTGAAATGGAAAATGAAATAAAGAAAGGTATGAGATGGAGTATAATAGGATGGATTTTTAATTCAATATTCTGTGTTTTGACTGTTTTTGGTTCTATTTTTTTACTTTTTTTATCAGAACTTGGGATACCCAAATATAAAATTGGAGTTCTACTTTCTTTTTTTCCATTTTTTGGAATTATTGCTCCTTTTTTAAGTAGTTATGTAGAATATTTTGGAAGTAAGAGGACTTTTCTTATATGTTTTGGAATTCGTAAATTTGTCGTTTTTTCCTTAGTTTTACTTCCTATGATTATTAATAGATTTGGATATAAAGTAGGAGTGAATTTCGTTTTTCTTGTAATTTCATTGTTTGCGTTCCTTCGTGCATTCGGTGAAACAGGTTATTATGCATGGGCGAAAGAGTTTATTCCCGATAAATTGAGAGGGAAATATGTTGCAATAAGTAATATGGCAATTAATATCGCGGGTTTATTTGGGATTAGTTTTGGTAGTTATATATTGGGGAAAATGGAAGGGATAGAAAAATATCTTTTTTTGATTGAAATTGGATTTATTTTTGGGATTTTAAGTATTTATTTAATGAGTTTTGTTCCTTTTGGAGAACCTAAAAAAGAAAAAGTAGATATTAATTTTAAAAGAATAATTGAACCATTGAAAGACAGAAATTTTTTATATTTTCTTTTTGCAGTTGGTATTTCATTATATGGAACTAATTTGATGAGTTTTCTACCAATTTTTTTAAAGGAAAAAATTGGGTTTTTTCCGGAAAATGTTGCTTTTCTTGATACTGCTTCAATTTTGGGATGTGTTTTAACAGGTTTTATATGGGGATATATTGGTGATAAATATGGTGGAAGACCTACTATAATTTTAAGTTTAAGTTCCTATTCTATTGTTCCATTTTTATGGTTTATTTTACCAAAGGATGTTATTTCTTTTAAGTTGGCTTTCTTCCTCTATTTTCTTTCAGGAGCAACAATTCTTGGAAGGTCTATTGGCGATTCAAGATTTTTATATTCCAAAATTCTTTCTAATGTGAATGTTATCTATTATACATCAATATTTTATGCATGGATTGGGATATTTCAAGGATTTTCTCCTATTTTTGCAGGATATCTTATTGAAAAATTTGATAACTCTAAAATTATTTTATTAGGCAGAAATTTAAATATTTACAACTTAATTTTTTTATTCAATTTTGTTTTTCAGGTACTATCAATTATAATATATAGAAAAGTCAAACCTGATAAAAGAATGAAAACAAGATTTTTGATTTTAAAAATAGGCCGGTATCTTTTTGACTGGCAGAGATGAGAAAGAAAATAGTTTTTATATTTTTAATTTTTATTTTTTCTTCTTTTGGTCAGGAATTTTCTCACATCAAGAATTTTGGAATTGAATATAATTTTTATGAACTAGATACACCAAGACCGATAAAAATTCATGTTTTAAAAGTAGATTTAAGTAAAAATTTTGTTGAAATAAAAGTTATTCCTTCTGGTGATCCTGATGGAAATGGTCCAGCAGAGGCAGAATTGACAAACCCTTTAAAATTAATAAAAAAAGAAAAAGAAGTGATTGCTTTTATAAATACAAATCCATGGGATAGTTTTCCGGATAGTAAAGGAAATATAAATAGGAAATGGTATGAGGGTCAGTATGTTGATATTAAAGGACTTGTTGTTTCTGATGGGAAATTTTATAGTGAACCTGAGACAACATATATTTCTGTTTTTATTAATAAAGAAGGGAAATTAGAGATAAAGAAATCTCTTAACAAAGATGAGGTTATGGAAGGGGTTGCTGGTTTTAATCAGATTGTTAAAGACGGGCAGATTATAATAGAGCAATCTGAAAAATTGAACCCTTTAACCGGTATCGGTGTTGATAAGAGTGGTTATATTGTTTATTTTGTTGTGGTTGATGGAAGACAGAAAGGTTATAGTGAAGGCATGAGTTTATTTGAACTGGCAGATTTCATGCTTAAACTTGGTTGTTGGAATGTTGCACAGATGGATGGAGGAGGAAGTTCAATAATGGGCTTGATAGATAATAAGAGGAAAATAAGGATAGTTAATAAACCTTCAGATGGTAGAATCAGACCTTTACCTGTAATTATGATTGTTAAAAGAAAAGGTTCAAAACGATGATATAAACAAGGGGGGAGGAAAATGAAAATAGAAAATGAAGAATTGAAAGAAATAATTGATTTGTGGGATTTAAAAAAAGAAGTAAAAAGAAAAATATATAAATTGCTGGATAAAAATCCTTCTTTATCGCCAACTTTCCTTTTTAGATATTATGTTCCAGAAGGTAAAAAAAATAAGGTTTCTGAACTTGAAAAAAATTTTTCAAAAAAGTTTAATGTTAAATATGCTCTTGCTGTAAATTCAGGGACAAGTGCTTTAATAAGTGCTTTGATCGCTTGTGGTATCGGACCTGGGGATGAAGTTATAATTCCTGGATATACTTTTTTTGCAAGTTGTTCAGCGGTTCTTGTGGCGAAAGCAATTCCTGTTATTGCTGAAATAGATGAGTCATTGACGATTGACCCGATAGACATAGAGAAAAAAATTACAAAATATACAAAATGTATAATGCCTGTTCATATGAGAGGACTTCCTTCAAATATGGATAAAATTATGGAAATAGCAAAGAAATATAATTTAAAACTGATAGAAGATTGTGCTCAAGCAGATGGTGGAAGTTATAAAGGAAAACGACTTGGAACTTTTGGAGATGCTGGATGTTTTAGTTTTGATTATTTTAAGATTATAAATACAGGTGAAGGAGGGATGTTTGTAACAAATGATGAAAAAGTTTATATAAGGGCTCAATCATGGCATGATACTGCTGCTTGTTGGAGACCTGATAGATATGCAAGAGAAAGAATGCCTGGGGAACTTTTTTATGGAGAAAATTACAGGATGAACCAGATTTCTGCTGCCATTGCTCTTTCTCAATTGGAAAAACTTGATAGATACTTGAATAAATTAAGAAAAAACAAGAAAAGACTTATTGAATATATAGGAGAAGTTAAAGAAGTTAAGTATGCACCTGTAAATGACCAAGAGGGAGATTGTGCAACAAGTTTAGTGTTTTTAACAGAAAAAGGAGAACAGGCAAAAAAATTTATTGAACAGTTGAAAAAAGAAAAAGTACCTGCTGGTGGTATATATGATAAGGACATAAGAGATTGGCATATTTACAAATACTGGGAACATATAATTGAGAAGAAAACGCCAACTAAAGAAGGATGTCCTTTTACATGCACTTATTATAAAGGGAAAATTCCTGATTATTCAGAAGATATGTGCCCTAAAACTCTTGATATTTTAAGTAGAACGGTAATTGTAAATATTAGTGAAGCATGGGATGAAAAAGATATAAAAGAAATTGCAGAAAAGATTAAAAAATATATAAATTAAAATGGAATTTTTTGATTTGAAATCAGGGATTGGGGTTTTTTCAAAGGTAACTTTATACACAGAACCAGAAGAACTTTTAAAGATAATGTATGATTACTCCATAAAAAAATCTATTGTGTATCATAGTTTAAGTAGAGAAATATCACCGGTTGAAGGAAATAAAATTCTACTTGAAAAGATAAAAAATTACAAAAATTTAATTCCTTATTTTGTTTTGCTACCTAAAAATTCAGGTGATATTGATAATTTTGAAAAGTATATTGAGGAAGGAGTTGAAAATGGAGTTAGATGCTTTTGGATAACATATAATACATTTAAAATACCTCTTTCTCATTATTTTTTTTCAGGAACTTTTGACATTTTAAACACTTTTAAAATTCCTGTTATAATAGACCCAACAATTCCATTTTCTGGCTGGCAGACAGATTCAGGTGATTGGTATAGTATAAGATTGCTATTTGATAAATATAATGATTTACCAATTATTTTTACAGAATTTAGAACAAGGTTTCATATAAGGATTGTTATTGATTTTTTGAAGAGTTATAAAAATTTTTATTATGATATAGGTAGTTGCTGGAATTATAAAGTTGTTGAAAAACTTGTAGAGATTAAAAATGGAGAAAATTTGGTAATTGGAACAAATTTACCTTTTTCAGACCCCGGACAATCAATTGGAATGCTTCTTACTTCGGATATTCCTGTAGAAATAAAGAAAAAAATTGGTTATGAAAATCTTGAAAAAATTATAAATAAAGATGGATAAGTTAAAAGAGAAATTTTTAAGAGGAGAAAAATTAGAAATTGAACTTTATGATATTCATGCACATATAGGTGGTTATAATAGAGATTATCTTATTTTTGATGGAGAGAGTGAAAAAATTGTAATAGAAATGGAAAGATTAAATATAAAAAAAGCGATAGTCATGCCTTTAGGTGTTTATGTAACAGAATGGTTTTATCAGAATGAAAAACTTATAAATGTTTGTAAAAAATACTCTGAAAAGTTTGTTGGGTTCTGTTTGGTTAACTTGAATTCTCCTGAAAGGGTTATTGAAAAAGAGATTGATAGATGTAGAAAAGAAGGAATAAAGGGAATTAAATTAATTGCTGCTTATCAGAATTGTGAAAATGTAGATAAGAAAACTGAATTTATATGTGAATATGCAAATCATTATAAACTTCCAATTTTAAATCATTATTGGGGAAGACCAGAATTTCTTGAAAAAATAGTAAATAAATATCCAGATGTTTGGTATATATGTGGTCATTTCAGTTTTATATGGAAGGATATAGTAAATAATTATGATAATATATATCTTTGTACCTGTAACTATCTTGAATTTGGGACAGTTGAAAAAATGGTTAAAGAAATAAGGAATGATAGGATATGCTGGGGTTCTGATTTTTCTGATTTACATTTCGGATTCACTTTAGGCCCAATTTTACTCTCTTCTATTAGCGATGATATTAAAAGAAAAATACTTTCAGAAAATACAAAAAATCTAATAGAGAAATATTGTAAATAAAAAGAGGGGGAGAAAATTATGAAAAAATTAAAAGTTGGTGTTTTCGGAATAAAAAGGGGTGTTGCTTATGCAGACTTATTTAGTGTTAATCCTTATACAGAAGTAGTTGCAATATGTGATTATGATGATTTTTCAACAAAAAAATTTCTAAAAGATAAAAAAGGGATTACAGTTTACAATAATTATGATAAATTTCTTGAACATGACCTTGATATAGTTGTTTTATGTAATTATTGTACAGAACATGCTCCAGCAGCAATAAAAGCACTTAATTCAGGTCGTCATGTTTTATCAGAAGTAATTGCCTGTAAAACTTTATCGGAAGGAGTGGAACTTTGTCGTGCAGTTGAGAAATCAAAAAAAGTATATATGCTTGCAGAAAATTATTGTTTTTTTGCTTATACACAGGAAATGGAAAGATTGTATAAAGAGGGGATTATAGGTGAATATCTTTATGGAGAGTGCGAATATGTTCATGATTGTAGGGGTTTCTGGCATATTCTAACAAGCGGGAAAGACCATTGGAGAAACTGGCTTCCTTCAACATATTATTGTACTCACTCATTAGGACCAATAATAAAGATAACCAATACAAGACCTGTTAAAGTAGTAGGTTTTGTTGTCCCGAATACACTTTCAAGAGAAGTTGGTCGTATTGGAGATGATTGGGGTGTTTTTATCTGTATTATGGACAATAATGCTTTAACCCGTGTTATTTCATGGTCAACAGGCCCACATGATTCTATTTGGTATAGAATTCATGGGACAAAAGGAGTAATGGAAAATAATAGATGGCGAGATACAGATGTTTTAAATTTATATATTGTTGAGTTAAATGAAGAATTAGAAATTAAAGAGGAGAAAAAAAGTTATACACCTGAATTCCGGAAATATAAAGAAGAAGTAAAAAAAAGTAGGGCATGGGGGAAGTGATTTTTTTGTTGTATGGAGTTTTGTTGATGCAATAGTAAAAGGAGAGCAGGTACCAATAGATGTATATATGGCTATGGATATGACTTTACCAGGAATTCTTGCATATAGGTCTGCTTATTCGGGTAATATTTGTCTTGAAGTCCCTGATTTTAGAAAAGAAGAGGTGAGGAAAAAATATGAAAATGACAGATGGTCTCCAGACCCAAAAGATAAAAATATTCCAGGACAGCCATATCCATCAGTGCTCGGAGAAATTGAAATACCAGAGCAGATATATGAAAAAATAGAAAAAAAGAGGAGAACGTATCTTGAAGAATATGAAAAAAAATTAAAAAATGAGAAGAGTTAAAAAATGATGAGGAAAGGTATAATCGAGATAATAAAAAAGGAAAATGTTAAATGTTTTCCAGTGAATATTGAAGATGTTAAAATTGAAGGTTTCTGGAAATTCATAATGGGAAGAAACAGAAAAGTGAGTATTCCTCTTCTTTATAAACTTTTTGTAAAATATAAAACAATTGAAAATTTTGAGATAGAAGCAGGAGTAAAAAGAGGAAAAAAAACAGACCGGCTTGCAACTGATTCTGATCTTTATAAATGGATTGAAGCAGTTAGTTGGGACTTACAGAATGAATGGAATGATAAAAATGTAAAATTGCTTGATAAATTAATTGAGTTGATTAAAAAAGCACAAAAAAAGGACGGATATTTAAATACAGCACCATACATTAAAAAAAAATTTGAAAACTTATATTCTCATCATGAATTATATTGTGGAGGTCATTTAATTCAAAGTGCAATTGCTCATTATAGGTCAACTGGAAAAGAAAACCTTTTAAATATTGCTATTAAATGGGCGAATCTTATTTGTAAAAAATTTAGTAAATGTAAAATTGAAAAAACAGATGGACATCCAGAAGTAGAAATGGCTTTGGTGGAATTATATAGGACAACTAAAGAAGAAAAATATTTAAAACAAGTTGAATTTTTTCTTGAACTTGAAAAACCAAATTACGCTGGTGGTTTACCAAACATTCCATTTTTAAAATTTAAAGAATTATATGGACATGCAGTTAGAATTTTATATTTATGTTCAGGAGCAACTGATTTTTATATTGAGACAGGAAATAAAAGATATTTAAAGGTATTGAAGAACTTATGGAAAGACCTTGTTCAAAGAAAAATCTATATAACAGGGGGTATTAGTTCAAGATATGAACAGGAAGCAATTGGATTTCCTTATGAACTTCCAAATTTAAGGAGTTATTGTGAAAGTTGTGCATCCATTGAAGGTATGATGTGGGCTTACAGGATGTTTTTAATAAAAGGTGATTGTGAATATTTTGATATTTTTGAGACAATCCTTTATAATTCTTTTCTTTCTTCTATTTCCTTTGATGGTAAAAAATATTTTTATATAAATCCTTTATCTTCAATTGGAAATCATGAAAGGAAAAAGTGGTATAGGACAACTTGTTGTCCTCCAAATATTCAAAGGTTTATTTCTTTACTTCCTGGATATTTTTATTCAATTAGTGATGACGGAGTTTATGTTAATTTATATGATACATCAACTGCAAATTTAAAATTATATTCAGGAAGAAAGGTTAAAATAGAGCAGAAAACAGAATATCCATGGAAGGGTAAAGTTTTAATTTCTGTTGAATCTGGAGAAGAAATTAATTTATATTTAAGAATTCCGAAATGGAGTGAAAAGACAGAAATAAAAACAAATACGGCAGTTTATAAACCAGAAAATGGAAAATATTTCAGGATTAAAGCAAAAGACCAAATAAAAATAGAAGTAAATTTTGATATTAAAGGAGAGTTTTATACCGGTAATCCAAATATTGAGAGTATACGAAATTGCCTTGTTATAAAAAGAGGTCCTCTTGTTTACTGCCTTGAACAAATTGATAATCCAAAAATAAATCTTTTTAACTCTCTGTTATGGGAACAAAAATTAAAAGAAAATTATGAAGAAATTTTTGGTGGAACTATAACTTTAACTGGAGAAATTTTAACAAGTAATGAAAATTTACCTCTATATGAAAAAAGTAGAAACTTAAAAATAAATTATAGAAAAGAAAAGTTTAAGGCAATTCCTTATTATCTCTGGGCAAATAGAGGTAAAAGTAGAATGAATATCTGGTTTTTGAAAAGATGATTTTATTTTTTTTGTTAATTGTTTTCGTTTATATAGAAAGTTGGGTGGTATTAAAAATAATAAATTCTCTTTTATGAAGGGAAAAGTAGTATTTTTTTACCTATTGAGGAAATTATATTATAATTTTTTAAAAAATTTAAAAATGGTATAATTTTAAAAAAGGAGTAGAGATGGAAAAAAAGATAGAAAAACAATTAAGTTTACCTTTTAAGAATGCTTTCCAAATGAGTTTAAGAAATTTCAAAATAAGGTTTGGGAGAGCAATAATAGTAACAATGTCTATTTTACTTGGGATTGCTTTTTTTATGTCTATTATGGCTTCTAATATCTTTACAATTGCTCTAATAGAAACTGGTCCAACAACATTAGAACAGGAATTAATAAAAGAAAAAGAGATAAACGAGTTGATTAATGAAAATTTAAAAGGACTTTTAGCAAAAGGAATAAAAGAAGAAGATTTGAGAGTTTTTGTAGAGAAAGGAGAGAAAGAAAAATTAAATGAAATAATAGAAAAAGGAGTAAAAAAGAAAGAACCGAAAAGATTGATTGCAAATATTAAAGAAAGAAAACAAATAAAGAAAAAGATAAAAATCCTTACCGAAGATATTCCAAAACTTATTGAAAACCTTCCTGAATTAAAAGTTAGACAGAAATGGCTTATATCTCTTTCTTTACTTGTTTGTACAGTGGGTATAATAAATTCAATGCTTATGGCTGTTACTGAAAGGTCAAGAGAAATAGGAACAATGAAATGTCTTGGAGCACTTGATAGATTTGTAATGGAACTTTTTTTACTTGAAGCAATGATACATGGAATAGGTGGTTCAATTTTAGGTGGTATACTTGGAATTTTAATAATGTCTGTTATTTATATAGGACAATATAAACAAATAATATTAACCAACTTCCCATTACTTCAACTTTTAAAATATATAGGGATATCAATACTTCTTGGAACTGGACTTGCTATAATTGGAGCACTTTATCCTGCAATTGTTTCAGCCAGAATGGAACCTGCTGAGGCAATAAGAAGGGAAGTTTAAAAAGGAGGGGAATATGCCAAGAGAAGTGATAGTTAGGACAATTGAATTAAAGAAAACATATATGCTTGGGAAAATTCCGTTACCTGTTTTAAAAGGGATTGACCTTGAAATTTTAAAAGGTGAATATATTTCGATTATGGGTCCATCTGGAAGTGGGAAAACTACATTATTTAATATGATAGGAGGACTTGATAAACCAACAGAAGGTAAAGTATATATTGATGAAGTTGATATAGCTCAACTTGATGCTTATGAACTTGCTTGGTTAAGATGTAGAAAGATTGGTTACATTTTCCAAACATTTAATTTAATTCCTGTTATGAGTGCTCTTGAAAATGTTATGTTACCTATGATTTTCGCAGGGATGACAACTGATGATGCAAGAGAAAAGGCAAAACAATTACTTGAGACAGTTGGACTTGGAGACCGGCTTCATCATAAACCTTTTGAACTTTCTGGAGGACAACAGCAAAGAGTAGCGATTGCCAGAGCTTTAGCAAATGACCCAGCAATAATTCTTGCAGATGAGCCAACAGGGAATCTAGATTTAAAAACAGGAAAAGAAATTATAAACTTATTAAGAGAGATGAATAAAGAAAAACAAGTAAGTATAATAACTGCAACACATGACTTAAAGATGCTTGATGTATCTGACAGAGTTATATGGATAAGAGATGGAATGCTGTCTCTTATACACATCT
>JAOAEP010000074.1 GCA_026416755.1 bacterium
AGATGTGTATAAGAGACAGCATATAGACCGTTAAATGATAATATAATAAATGGGAAAATAAGAGGTATTGCAGGAGTTGTTGGATGTAATAATCCAAAAGTAGTTCAAGATGAAATACATGTTAAACTTGTTTCCAAACTTATAGAAAACGATGTTTTGGTATTACAAACAGGTTGTTCGGCAATTGCTTGTGCAAAGGCAGGATTTCTTGATTCTGTTAAAGGACTCAATTATGCAGGAAAGGGATTAAGAGAAGTATGTGAGGCAGTTGGTATCCCTCCAGTTATTCATATGGGGAGTTGTGTTGATAATTCAAGAATTTTAATGGCAGCAACTTGTGTTGTAAAAGAAGGAGGGCTTGGAGATGATATTTCTGAATTACCAGCAGCAGGAGCAGCACCCGAATGGATGAGTGAAAAGGCGTTGAGTATAGGTCAATATTTTGTTTCTTCTGGTGTTTTTGTTGTATTTGGAGTTACCTGGCCTACTTTTGGAAGTAAAAATTTAACAAAATATCTTTTTGAAGATATTGAAAAAGAGGTTGGAGGAAAATGGGCTTTTGAACCAGATCCAGATAAAATGGCTGATTTAATGTTAAAACATATAGACGAAAAAAGAAGAAAACTTGGAATAGATAAAGCAAGAGAAAGGGTCTTATATGATATGGCGATGAGAAGAGAATTGGAATGATGAGGATTATTGAAAAGGGTAGAAAAATTAAATTATCAGAGTTAAAAAAAATGGCAGAAAGAATGATGGATAATTTGGTTAAGGTAGTTGTTGATACAGAAAAGGAAATTATGGTTGTTGGAGGTGAATTACACTCTGATGAAGAAGCATTATTACTTGAAAAGGGCTCTAAACAAGAAAATATATGGGGTATAAATATATATCCTAATGAGAAAGAAGAAAAATTTGTTGAATTTGATTCAATTATTAATATAAGACCATCTTTCGGAAATAAATCAATAATGGTTGAAAAAGAAGAAATAAGATGGAAAATAATCAAAATTTTAAAGGAGTTAATAGATTATGATTAGATATAAAAACCTGTCAGAGGGTAAATGGTTTGAACTTTCTTTCCCGGAACAGATGGCAAATATAGGAATGGAAGTTTTAAGGGCAATTAACTGGAAAAATAAAAATGAAAAATATTTTGATATTTCAGTTGAAAAGGTAATAGAACTTATTGACTTGACAAAAATTGACTCAAAGAATAGAAAGAGATTGAAAGAAATATGTAGATTAAAAGAGGTTTTGATTGATTATTTCTGGAGGAATAATCAGTTTAAATCAAGTGATAAATTGTGGGAAAATTATTTCAATTTTTTTTTATATTATGCAAGTAAATTAAGGGAGAAAAGGAGGTTGGAATGTCAAAAATAATTGCTTCTGCTGCTATAAATGGGGCACATAAGATTGTAAATATGGCAGAAAACAAATGGAAACAAGCAATGGATAAGTATGGACCAAACCAAGATGTTCACTTTCCTGACACTGCTTATTATCTACCGATAATTTATGGAATACTTGGAATTCCTATTTCAAAATTATCTCATATGGAAAAGGTTTTTAAAATATGTAAAGATTTGCTTCCTGAACCTGTTTATAAAGATTGTCATCTTCCTTATCTTGGGCCTGTTCTTGATGCTGGAATGGCGACACTTTTTGCTGAAGAAATGATGGAAGGAATAAGATATATTGAAAACCCCAATTTTTATTTATTAGAAGAAGAACCTACTGAGGATACATTTTGGCTTGGTGCTGCAAATGATATAATTTTGAGGAAGAGGGGGATTGAATTTGTTGATGGGACTGCACCTGGTTTTGCAGCAGTTGTTGGAGCAGTTGGTGATAATGAGACAGCAGTAAAAATAGCGACAGAACTCATTGAAAAAAATCTTTATGTTTTTATGTGTGGTGAATATGAAGGTAAGAGATTTGCTGAACAACTTAAAGAAAGTGGCATGCAACTTGGTTGGCCTGTGAGACTTGTTCCCTTTGGTCCTGACATTTATCAAGCAGTTTTTGCTCTTGGTTTTGCTGTAAGGGCTGCTATGAGTTTTGGAGGAATTGAACCTGGTGATTACAGAAGGATTTTAATTTATAACAAAGATAGGATTTTTGCTTTTGTCCTTGCTTTTGGTTATGTTAATGAAGAATGGTATGCAAATGCAGCAGGAGCAATAAATTTTGGTTTCCCAACAATTGCAGATACTCCAATCCCTCAAATTTTACCAACAGGAATTTGTACTTATGAACATGTTGTCTCAAATATTCCACATTCTGAAATTGTTTCAAAAGCAGTTGAAGTTAGGGGTTTGAAGGTAACTGTTTCAAAAGTTGATATACCTGTTCCTTATGGTCCTGCATTTGAAGGAGAAAGAGTAAGAAAGGAGGATTTATATGTTGAAATTGGTGGTGGAAGAAGTTTAGCATGTGAATGGACAACAAGTTTACCTTTAAATGAAGTTGAAGATGGGAAAATAGAGGTAATAGGACCGGAAATAGATGATGTCCCAGAAGGAGGTGCAATTCCAATGGCAACAGTTGTTGAAGTAGCAGGAAGAGAGATGCAGGAGGATTTTGAACCAATACTTGAAAGACAGATACATGACTATATTAATTACATCAATGGTGTTATGCATATAGGTCAAAGGGATATTGTTTGGATAAGGATAAGTAAAAAAGCAAAAGAAAAGGGATTGAAATTTAGACATCTTGGAGTGGCAATTCATGCAAAATATCATGAGGTATTTTCAAATATTCTTGATAAGGTTCAGGTTAAGATATATACAGAAGAAGAGAAAGTAAAAGAAATTATTGAGAAAGCAAGAAAGGTATGGCGTCATAGAGATGAACGGCTTGCTGGAATTACAGATGAAGAAGTTGACACATTTTATTCCTGTACATTATGTCAGTCATTCGCACCAAGTCATGTATGTATAGTGACTCCAGAGAGGACAGGACTTTGTGGCGCATTTTCATATCTGGATTGTCGTGCTTCAAATAGAATAAATCCAACAGGTCCAAATCAGCCAGTAAAAAAAGGAAAAGTTATTGATGAAAAATATGGACAATGGGAAGGAGTTAATGAATTTGTTAAAAAAGCAAGTAGAGGAGCAATTGAAAAAGTTAGTGTTTATAGTTTAATGACAGACCCTATGACAACTTGTGGGTGTTGTGAATGTATTGCAGTAGTTCTTCCTTTATGTAATGGGATTATGACAGTAAATAGAGAATATAAAGGAGATACACCCTGTGGAATGAAATTTACAACTCTTGCAGGAAATGTAGGTGGAGGAAGACAGATTCCTGGATTCTTAGGTCATTCAAAATTTAATATAACTCAGAAGAAATTTTTACAGGCAGAAGGTGGAATTTTGCGAATTGTATGGATGCCAAAGATGTTGAAAGAAGAGATAAGAGAAAGATTTATAAAGAGAGCAGAGGAAGTTGGAGTACCTGATTTACTTGATAGAATTGCAGATGAAACGGTAGGAATAACAGAAGAAGAAATTTTACCATTCTTACAAGAGAAAAAACATCCGGCCCTTGAAATGCCACCAATTATTTAATTTAAAAAACTAAAGGATTAACTTCAATTTTAAAGTCAAGTTTTTCTCTCAATCCCATTACTTCTTCAAAAACAGGTCTGTTTTTTTCTTTGACTTTAAGAACAATTTTAATTTTCTCCTTTCCTTTTTTATCCTTCACTCTATCATAAAATAGAGTTTCTGAAAAACTTTTTCTAATTATATCATTTAAAATTTTTATTTTTTCTTCAAAAGTCCTACTTTTTTTAATTGGAACTTCTATTAAAATAATTTCTGAAAATGGTGGATAATCAACGGTTTCTCTTGTTTTAATTTCATTTTCGTAAAAAAGTTCAAAATTTTTATTTTTTAAAGATAAAAATATTTCAAAATTAGGATTTTTTGTCTGAATTATTATTTTTGAATTTTTATTTTGCAATCTCCATATAAATTCATTAATTATTAAAAAGAAAATCTCCTCTGAATTATATTCTGGGATATTTAAAAAGGAATCCGCATGAGGAAAAATAATTAAACCAAAATTAAACTTATCTACTATATTTTTCATCAAGTTGGTTCCCACAAAAATATCAATGTCTTTTTCTATCTTTCTTTCTTCTGCTGTAATTTTTTGTATTTTAAAATCAGGGTAAGTATTTTTTAAAAGTGTATATATTTTTTCAATGCCAACTATTCTTTCAATTATTTTTTTACTTCCACATTTAGAGCATTTCTTTTCACTGTCTTCTACTACTTTACAATATTTACAAATAAGTTTATTTTTTTCAATAAGAACAAGATATGAATTACAGATTTTACATCTTAAAACATGACCACAGTTTTCACATTTAAATGTTTTTGCACTTCCTTTTCTATTATGTATAATTCCTACTTTATTTCCTTTTAGAATTGTCTCTTCAATTAAAGAAGATGAAAGTTTTGTTAGAAAATCTAATTTTTTATCCATCTCCTCCCATTTTTTATCAATAATCAGAATTTCAGGTATTTTTTCAAAATTTCTTTTATCAAATAGGAATGCTTTTTTATTTTTTGTTTCAAAATATTCTTTTACTGAAATAGAGTAAGAGGTAAGGACCATTGGAATATTTCTTAATTTACATCTCTCCTCTGCGACTTCAATACTATCATATTTGGGTTGTTTTTTTTCTCTATAAGATGGTTCTACATAAGAATCAATGACTACTAAATTAAGGTCTGATAAAGGTAAAAAAATGGAAATTCTTGTTCCCAGAATGACTAAATTACTCCTATTTAAAGTTTCTAAATAGTTATTCAATCTCTCTTTCTTTTTTATTTCTCCATAATATTTTAAAACTCTTTTGTCTGTTTTTTTAATAACTTGATTATAAAAATCTTCTAATATTGAAATTTCAGGAAATATAAAAATTAATGAACCATCTGTTTTTGAAATGAGTTGAAAGTAAAATTTATTTTTTTCTTCTTTATTATCAAAAAGAAATATCTCTTTTTTAAAGTTTTGAAATAAAAAATTAGATTTTTCTTTTTTCTCTCTTTGGAAATTTTTTTCGTATTTATAAGGAAAGTTTCCAATTATATAAAAAATAATTTGCCCAATAGATGTATAATATTTTCTACTTATAATTTTTGACAATTTGAAAATTTCATCTGTAATTAATGGTTGAGTATCATAAACCTTTTTAATCCATTTAAATTCTGTTTTTTTTTCCTTCATCTCTTTAGTTTCAATAACAAATCCTATTCTATCCTTTTCTCCTAAAGGAGCACATACACGAACAAAATTATTTATATTGTCCAGGGCTAAATATTGAAAACTTCTTTCTATTGGAATATCAAAAATTACTTCTACAATTTTCATCTCAAATTTTCTTTCAGATATTTAATGTATAAAGGAGTTGTCCCACAGCAACCGCCAATGAATTTTGTCCCTCTCTCTATTATCTGTTGGCAATTATTTCCAAACTCTTCAATATTTTCCGGATAAGTAATTTTTCCATTTAAAATTTTAGGAGTTCCTGCATTTGGTTTTATCCATAAGTTTAATCCAGTTAAATCTTTCATAATTTTAACAAGTTCTAACATTTCTTTAGAATTTAATCCACAATTTGAGCCAATTATTAAAATTTTGTTATTTTCAGCCCATTTTACAAAATCATCAACCTTTTGTCCCATTAATGTTCTAAATTCCTTACCATATGAAAAAGTTAAACAAGGAATTATTAAAAAAGATGTGTTTTCTTTTAATGTTTCATAAGCAATTTTAAGTTCCTCAAGGTCTTGAAATGTTTCAAGGACTAAAAAATCAATCTTTGTTTTTTCAAAAATTTTACCAACTTCATAAAAAATTTTTTTTGCTTCCTTTATTTCAAGATTACCATATGGTTCAAGTAATTCTCCTGTTGGACCTATATCACCAGCAATTAATATATCTTTAAATTTGTCTTTAATTTCTAAACATGTATCAACACCTTTATAAATAATTTCTTCAATTTTTTCTCCTAATTTCTTTTTGTTTAAGGATATTCTATTGGCTCCAAAGGTATTAGTTAAAATTATTTCTGAACCACTTTCACAGTATTCTAAATAAATTTTTTTAACAATTTCCTTTCTTTCAATATTTGCAATTTCAGGAGTTATACCCTTAAACCCAATTTTTTCAAGGTATGTCCCCATTGCACCATCTAAAATTACAAATTTTCTATCTTTAAATCTTTCAAATATTTTCTCCATTTTTTTCTATTAAATAAACTTTACCAAAACCAAAGGGTAAAGTGGAATAATCTATGGTTCTATCCTTGTTTTTAAACCATTTTTTCCCCAAATCAATAAATGAAAAAGGACCTACCCATTCTGGGTTGTGTTCTTTCAAATGATGTGGTCCTAACAGATTTCTTAAACTGGAAAAAATTTCAATTTCAAAAATATTTTTCCTTTCACTTAAAAATTCTGTAATTTCAATTTCATAAGGAGGTAAATATATTATTCCCACTTCATTATCATTTATTTTTATTTTTGCCACAATACCTTTAAATTCTTCAAATCTTAAAAAAATTTTCTTTTTATATCTTTTTTCAACCTCAATTTCTTTAATTCCTTTAATACTACCAATATAAAATGGATATCCTTGAGTATTTAAATCTTCTTCATTAATTTGTGTCTCTTTTTCAGCAATAACAAAATCGTTTAAAAAATAACCTCCATCTTCGTACCTAATTTTTTTTGCTTTGACAATGAAGTTTCCAAGAATATAAATGTTTTCAATTTCAATACCATTTTTTTTAAAAATTAGAGTGTTTTTTATTTTAGGAGGGATAAATACAGTACCCATTTCTATTTTGTTTTTTCCTTTTTTAATAAACTCCTTTGGAATCTTTATTCTCTTAAATGAGGGATCAATCCATATACCAATATCTTCTTTTTTTAAAATTTTACCATTTAATTTTATACTGTATTTTTCAATATTTTCAACGACTAAATCTAAATCTTTTGTATAATTTTCATTTTCAAATTCAAAAAGTAAACTTATCCTTTGTTTTTTGTTTTCTTTCTCTAAAATCTGTTGAATTTGTAAAACCGGCATTTTTCCAGACCATCTTTTATCATTACCTCTTTTGAATTTACAGTAATCAATAACAAGTACATTTTCTGATAATATTTCAATCTTCCAGTTTTTTATTTCTCTTTTTTCTATCTCTTCTTCTTTTTTGCTAAATTTTGAAATTAAAGATTTTTCACTTTTATCAATAAGAAAAAGAGCAGAACCAACTGGATATAAATTTTCTTCTATAATAATATCTTCATTATCCTTTTTAGCATAAATTGGTTCTATTTTTCCTTTAAATGAGTCAATTTTATAAATTTTCCCTTCATGCTTAAAAGATATAAAAGTTCTATATGAATTTTTTAAAGAAGTATTGTTTATAAAAACTATTTCAATATTTTCATCAATTTTTCTTCTATGAATAAAAATCTCAGGGATTTCCTTTTCATTTTCTCCATATATTTCAAATTCTTTTTTTACATTACTTTTTAATTTTTCAATCAAGGATGGAATTGAAGAGTAAAAAATTATTTCTGGTTTAAAGTCTATTTCTTTTTTTTCTCCTTCTATCAGGTATGGGAAGAAATTTTCTGAAGCAAAAACTTTACCTCCTTCTGATATAAATTTTTTAATCATTTTTACCGTATTTTTTCTTAAACTTATTAAAGGAGGTAATATTATACATTTATATTCGCTTCTTCCTATTATAAACTTTCCATCTTTTACTTGCCCATATCTTTCAATTAAACTTTCACTTCCAAATTCATATTCAAATTTATTTTCAAGTAAAATTTGTGTTAACTGAGATAAACTTTCTTCATAGGGTAAAAGTTTTTTTCTATTTCTCAGTATCCATGCTGTTTCAATAGGATGAATAACCAAAATATCTGCGATAAATCTTCCATGGCTCATAATAAAATTTACTCTTGCAAAATAATCTTCAAGTTCTTTTTGATATTTCCAGTATGGCTGATGATGAGAAATTGTTGGAGGGAAATCTCTCTTTCTACAACCTTTCAGTGAGTACAAATACAAATGCGGACAAAAAAAGTTTATTCCCAGAGAAATATGCCAATCTCCAATCCATTTTCTTTCTTTGAGTGTTAAATTCTGTCCTGAACAACCATATAGTTCGCTTAAGACCCTCTCTTTTCCGAGTTGATTGGCAACTGAACTACATTGTTTTAAAGTTAAAGGATTTTTCAAATTTCTTCCAAGATGGTCAACTCCAGGCCATTGCATAAATTCATATAAACTCATAGCATCTCCAATTGATTCTATTTGACTACTTAAAGTATCTTCTTTCAAATAATGACCAGTTAAAAAAAGACGGTTTTTTTCACAAAAATTATATATATTTTCTCCAAAATTTTTAACAAAAAGTTCTGTTATTAATCTTGAAAACTGGTATCTAACTAATTCAAAACCTTCTTTTTCTTCAATAAGTAAATTTATTTTTGAATAAATATCATAACCATATTTCTGTTTAAATATTTTTCTGAAATGTTTTGTCCATGGGAAAAAATAAATTTTTTGTCCTTTTTTTATTAATCTGTCATGAAGATAATTTGGTTCATCTGTAAAAATTGCAGGAATAGTATCTGGAATAAAATTTTTAAATGATTTTACATATCTCTCATAGGTTGATTTTATAAAATCATTAACTGTCTTCGCATTCATTGTATCAATATAAGTTAAATTGTTATACCAATCAGATTTTTCTCCTTCAATAACTTTTTTCTTCCATTTTTTCCCTTTTTTCCATACCTTTAAAACTTTTACTCTGTTTTCTTTTTTTCTAGGAATAAGACCACTTGCAAAACCACTTGGCCATCTATCTTCGTCATATAAATACATTTTCATCCCTTTTTGTTTTGCATATTTAACTGTTTCTTCTATACATTTTATCCATTCTTCTGATAAATATGGTGTAATTAAACCGATTCTTGAATGCATAAATCCCCCACCAAAACCACCTTCTTTCATCATGTCTACTTGGTATTTTAATTGTTCAATTTCTAAACTATCATTCCAGGACCAGAAAGGAGCACTCCTATAAATAGAATCTACTTTCTCAAAACCATCAATTATTCTTTTTTCTATCATTTGCTAACTCCCGTTTCAGATGAATATAAAAGACCAGAAATAAAACAATAAAATAAATTCCCTATTTTAGAAATATGATATCCACCTTCTAAAATAAAAAAAGTTTTTTTAAAAAGAGAGGAAATTTTTTTACCTAATACATAATAATCTGTTTCAGTTAAACTTAATTCAAGAAGAGGGTCATCTATATAAGTATCAAAACCACATGAAATACCTATTATATCTGGTGAAAAATTTTTTATTATCTCCAATGCTTTATCAAAACTTTCAAGATATTTTTTTGAACTTGAAAAAGGTGGTAATGGGAAATTATAACAATTTTCAAAAGAATATTTTCCAGTTCCAGGGTAAGCAGGAAATTGATGAATTGAAACATATATCACATTTTCTTCGCCTTTTAAAATTTCTTCTGTTCCATTTCCATGATGTCCATCAATATCTAAAACTGCAACTCTATAATTTTTAAATAATAATTTTTTAACTGCAATTGCCATATTATTGAAATAACAAAAACCACCGATATTATTTCTCCCTGCATGATGTCCTGGGGGCCTAGCAAGGGAAAAACCAATTTCTCCTTCAAGAGATATTTCACTTGCTATAATGGCTGCTCCAGCAGATAAACAAGCATAATGAAATATATTTGGTATGTTAGGACAATCAGGGTCAAAAAAACTATTATTTTTTACTTTTTTTATTAATTCTGGAGTATGAACAAGTAATAAATCATCTTCATTACAAGGAGAAGGTTTAACAAATTGAAAGTCACCCTTTTTTTTAAGATAATTTATTATACTTTCAATTCTTTCAGGTGATTCAGGATGGGATATTTCTTTATATTTCAGAAATTCTTCAGAATAAACAAATTTTATCATTCAATTTTCCTATTTTCAAGAATATAAATAATTCCTTCCATACTTTCAAATCTATTTTCTGGAATTGGGTCAGTTGCTATTTTAATTATGTTTTTTATTTTCTCAGGTATAGGGAAGTTTAGGTCTTTATAAATTTTTTCAATTGTTTTTCCAAAAGAATAAATATCACTTTTTTCAGTTGTAGGTTTTCCTTTAAAAATCTCTGGTGCAACGAATCCTTCTGTTCCTCCTTTGTATTCACTTTTATTAAATAATATCCTTCCTGTTTTTGCTAATCCAAAATCAGTAATCTTTACTTTTTCTAACGAAAAAGAAATCAATATATTTGAGGGGTTTATGTCTTTATGTATTATACCATTTTGATGAATGTAAGAGATACCTTTTGCTGCTTTAGTAATAATATCAATAATGTTTTTTTCATCAAAAATCTCTTTATTTGTTCTTATTGCTTTTGATAAGTCAATATCAATAAACTCCATTAAGATGAAAAAATTACCATTATATTCAAAAACATCAAAAACTCTTACTACATTTGGATGCTCTAAACTTTTTGCTATCTTCCCTTCTTTCAAAAACCTTTTAATTTGGTCCTTTTCAAATCTTCTTGGATGTAAAACTTTAACAGCAATAACTGAATTATATAAAGGGAATGGTTCTATTGTTTCTGCTCTATATACAGTTGCAAAACCACCTGCTCCAATCATTTCTTTTAATTGATACCCTTTAATTATATATCCAGTTCTTATTTTTTCCATTTTATTTTTCAAAACTATTTTCTATTATAAAACATTTTTTCTTTTTTTTCTATAATATAAATCTTTACCTCTTTTGTAAATCTAAGGTAATATAAAGATGGAGTAAATTATGGAAATTAAAGATTTAAAAGAAATAAAAAAAGTTAAAATCTTTATTGATAATGAAAAAATTATGGGAGAAATAATTGATGTTGATAATTGGGGTAAAATGATAATTTCAGTTCCTCAAATGACTAAAACAGTGCCTGTTGAACTTGGAAAAAGAGGAGAAATTTTTTTTGAAAAAGATGGAATAGAATTTTTCATTTCTGGGAAGATATTTTCACAAGGGATAGAAAGAATATTTTTTATACCGGAAACAGATATATTAAAAGAAAAAAGAAAAAATGAAAGATATGAGACACCTTTTGTTAAATGTATTTTAACAAAAGAAGCAGGGAAATTTCATAAAGAAATAATAAGTGGAAATGTTTTAAATATTTCTCTTTCAGGAGCTAAAATTGAAACCAACTTACCTTTAAACGAAAATTCTGCTTATATAATAAAAATTGATTTTACAATAAGGAATAAAATTTATCCATTCAGTGCAAGGTGTAAACTAAAATATATAAAGAAAATGAGAACTGTTTTTCTAAATGGTGTAGAATTTATTGAATTTGATTATCTCTCACTTGAAAATCTAAAAAAATATCTTCTTTTTCTTGAGAGGAAATTTGAAAAAGATGCCTTAAATTATTGATTTTTCAGTCCTCTTTTTTTGTTGTATAAAGAACTTCAGAAATTGTTGTTATTCCAGCAAGAACTTTTTTAATCCCATCTTCTCTTAATGATTCCATTCCTGATCTTTTTGCCACTTCCTTTATTTCAGTAAGGTCTGGATTTCTCATTATTACTCTTCTTAATTCCTCATTTATAACCATTAATTCAAAAATTCCTGTTCTTCCTCCATAACCAGTTCCATTACATAAATGACATCCTTTCCCTCTATAAAATTTTAGGTCTTCTTTTTCTAAAAGAGATGGGTCAAGCATCTTAATTTCTTCTACATATGGTGTATATTCTTCTTTACAGGATACACAAATACTTCTTACAAGTCGTTGATTTAATACTCCTATTAAAGATGAAGATATTAAATATGATTCAACTCCCATATCTAAAAGTCGTATGATTGCCCCAGGAGCTGTATTTGTATGTAATGTAGATAGAACAAGATGTCCTGTTTGGGCTGCTCTAAAGGCAATTTCTGCTGTTTCTATATCTCTTATTTCTCCTACCATTACTATATCGGGGTCTTGTCTTAAAATCGACCTTAAAGCAACAGAAAAAGTTAAACCTGATTTTGGATTTACCTGTGTTTGATTAACATTTTTAAGATGATATTCAACAGGGTCCTCAACTGTTATAATTTTTCTATGAGTACTATCAAGTTCATTTAAGGAAGAATATAAAGTTGTTGTTTTTCCACTTCCTGTCGGCCCTGTGACTAAAATCATACCATACGGTTCATCAAGAAGAATTCTCCATCTATGAAGAACTTCAGGGAAAAAACCGAGTTGTTCAAGACCAGAGATTATATTCCTTTTATCAAGAACTCTTAAGGCGACCATCTCACCAAAAATAGTGGGGAAAGTTGAAACTCTTAAATCTACATCTCTTCCATATAATTTCATTTTAAAATATCCATCCTGTGGAATTCTTTTTTCTGCAATGTCAAGATTTGATAGAACTTTTATATGAGAAACAATTGATTGATAAAGTTCAAGAGGTGGAGGGGGGAATTCATAAAGGAATCCATTTATTCTGTATCTTAATCTTAAACCTTCTTCTTCAATTTCAAGATGTATATCTGTTGCTTTTAATTCAATGGCCTTTGAAACAAGATCTTCAACAACACTAACCGCTGATGATTCAGTAACTTCTTTTACTCTTATTGGTTTGAAAACTTTATCAGGCATTTCCCTTTTTTCTATAGGGGAGATAACTTCAATTCCACCTTGGGAAATAAGTGTTTCTATTATTTCTTTTATCTCAAATTCTTTAGCCAGTCTTGTTTCAATTTCCATTCCTGTTATTTTCTTTAATTCATTTATTACCTCTTCGTCTGTAGGGTCAACCATAGCACAAATAAGTTTGTTATTTCCTTTAAATATTGAAACTGTTCTATATTTTCTACATGTGAATTCAGGAAGTAATTTTAAAATATCTTTGTCTATATTCATCTGGCTTATTTGGACAGGGATACATTTAAGTTCTTTTAAAGCCAAATTATACCATCTATCAGCGGAAATAAGACCAAATTTTATAAGCAAATAACCAAAAGGTGCACCTGTTTTTTCTTTTTCTTTTAACACAATCTCTATCTGGTCATCTCTTATATTTTCCTTTTTCTTCAAAATTTCTATAATTTCATTTCTTTTCATTTTTTAAAATTTCTTTTAATTCTTCTTCTCTTATTATTCCAATTTTTTTCAATTTTATATATCCATTTTCATCAATTATAAAAGTTGTTGGTACCGCTCTTATACCCCCATAAAGTTCTTCTATTTTTCCATCACTTATACAGATAGGATAATTTATATTGAATTTTTTTATGATTTCTTCAACATCCTTTTTTTTCCCACTTACTTCAATACCAATAATTTCTACTTTATTCTTGTTTTCATTATAGAATTTTACAAAATCTGGAATTTCTGCTCTACAAGGACCACACCAGACAGCCCAGAAGTTAAGAATAACTTTTTTACCCTTATAATTTGAAAGTTTAATAATCCTTCCATCAATAGAATTGAGTGTAAAATCTGGTGCTTTTTTCAATTCTTCTCCTCTCAAAATTAAAAAATTAAAGACTAAAAAAATAAGAATTAATTTTTTCATTTGGCTCCTTTCTATTTAATTTTTTCATTTAAAATTTCAAGTTTCTCATCAATAGAAACAAGGTGTGTCATTATACAACATTTCTCTTTATTATTCCACCATGCACAATTTTCTTCTATACATAAATCAAAATCTTCTACTTGTTCAGGAACTCCAAAAGCAGCTTCTCCAAGAGGTCTTTTCTGCATCCTTAATCTTAAAGGACATTTCATATTCTCACCCCCTTTTTCTACTTGTATTTATTAATGATTGCCATAAACTCTTCTTTTATTTTATCTAAATTTCCATCCTCTTTTGCTTCTATTCTGACAACAAGAACAGGTTGAGTATTTGATGCTCTTACCAAAGCCCATCCATTAGGGAAATAAACTTTAACCCCATCAATATCATTTATTTTAAATCTGTCTGAATAAAAACTTTTTACCCTTTCAACTATTTCAAACTTTTTATCATCTCCAACTTCTATTCTAATTTCTGGAGTGGAAGGATAAATATTAACATTATTAAAAAATTCAGATAGTTTTTTATTTTTATTGTCTAGTATTCTTAATAATCTTAAAGCAGCATATATGGCGTCATCATAACCAAAATATTCATCTCTAAAATATAAATGCCCTGAATACTCTCCAGCAATAGGTGCTTTTTCTTCATGCAATTTATTTTCTATTAAAGAATGACCTGTTTTCCACTCAATAGGAATACCCCCCATTTTTTCTATTTCTTCTTCAAGTGCTTTTGAACATTTGACATCAAATATAATTTTACTTTTTTTATTTTTCTCAAGGACTTCAAAAGAATAAACTATTAATAAAAGGTCACCAAATAAAATATTACCTTTATCATCTATAACCCCAAGCCGGTCTCCATCTCCATCAAACCCAAATCCACAATCAAGATTTAATTCTTTAACTTTCTCTTTGAGTTCCTTTAAGTTTTCTGGGACAATAGGGTCTGGTAAATGGTTTGGAAAAGTTC
>JAOAEP010000086.1 GCA_026416755.1 bacterium
TATGAAAAAATTACTTATCCTTTTTTAAACCTTTTTATTATTTTTATAATCTTTCCTTTTATTAAAAAAAGTCATAAAATATCAAATTTATATGTTTTCTCTTTTTCTTTTCTATTTTCTTTTTTTTCTTATTTTCTTTACATCTTCTTTTTTTCTCTTTCTAAAAATGGTAAAATTCATCCATTATTAGGAAATATGGGAGTTCAATTTTTAATCTTAGTTTATTTTATTTCCCAAAATGAAAGTTTGAATAAAATAATAAAATCCTGTAATATATTTAGAAAAAGGTAAAAAATGAAAGCAAATTTTGTTTTAGAGATAGGAGTGGAAGACCTACCTGAAAAGGCAGGTGAATATTTAGAAAAATCTTTTTCCTTTTTACTTGAAAATTCTTTAAAGGAAAATAGGATAGATTATGAAGATTTAAAAATTTTTCATACTCCAAGAAGAATAATAATTTTTCTAAAAAATCTTCAAGAAACACAGAAGGAAAAGATTACTCAAATTACAGGTCCACCATTAGAAATATGTCTTGATAAAAATGGCATTTGGAACGAAATAGCAATTAAATTTGTAAAAAGTAAAAATGCTAATATAACTGATTTAAAAATATTTGAAAAAAATGGTAAAAGGGTGATCGGAATAGAAAAAAAGGAAAAAGGAGAAAAAATTTTTAAAATTTTAAATGAAGTAATAAATGATGTATTAAAAAAGATGGAGATACCAAGGGGAATGATTTGGAGTGAAAATAAATTTAAATTTTTTAGACCTATAAGATACATATTTTCGCTATATGGTAGAAAAAGTATCCCTTTTGAAATAGCAGGCATCCATAATAAAAAATTTACTTATGGTCATAGGGTTTTATCTGATGAAAAAATAGTTCCTAAAAATCCTACCGATTACTTTGATAAAATTTTAAAAAATTATGTTATTTTTGATCAGAATTTAAGAAGAAAAATGATAGAAGCGCAGATAAGAAAAATTATAAAAAATAAATTTAGTTACAAAAATGAATTTATTGAAAGAGTTGTAAATCTTATTGAATATCCCATTTGTGGAATTTGTGAATTGCCTGAAAATTATAAAAAATTACCACAAGAGGTTTTAGTTTCATTAATTTTAAATGTTAAAGGGGTTCCACTTTTTGATAGTAATAATAATTTGGCTCAGATTTTTATTGTTATATGTGATGGAATCTTTAATGAAAAAATAAAGGGAAATTATGAAAAAGTTGTGGAAAGTAAGATAGAAGATGCAATTTTCTTTATGGAACAAGATCTAATTAAAAAACCATTTATTGAATATCTTTTGGACCTTAAAAATATTTTATATCATCCTAAATTAGGAACAGTTTATGATAGAGTTGAAAGAATAAGAAAAATTTGTGATTTTATATCAGAAAATTTAAATTTAGAAGAAGAAACAAAAAATAAGATAAGTTTAATTGTTTCTCTTTTTAAAAATGACCTTGCAACCTTGATGGTTAGTGAATTTCCTTCTCTTCAAGGGGTTATAGGGAAAATATACGCAGATAAAAATGGGTATGAAAAACTTATTTCAACATCAATTGAGGAGCATTACTTACCCAAATTTCAAGGTGACAGAAAACCTCAATTTATAGAAGGTGCTATTGTATCTATTGCTGACAGAATTGAGACAATATGTGGTTTAATAAGTGAAGGAGCAGAAATTAAAGGAGATCAAGACCCATTAGGAATTAAAAGATTAACTACAGGATTAATTGAAATTATTTGGGATAAAAAAATTGAAATATCAATTGGGAAACTTGTAGAAAAAACACTTGAGGTATTGGGAAGGAAAGATGATGAAATAATGAAAATAATTATAGATTTTATAATACAAAGAGTAGAGAATTTACTTATCCTTGAAGGAATAAAACCAGGTTTAAGAAGGGCTGTATTTTCTGCAATAGACGATAACCTTTATGAAATAAGGAGAAAAATAGATGCAATAAAAAGTGTATTTGTTGAAGGTAAAGGAGAAGAAATTTTGATTCCCTTCATTAGAGTTGCAAATATGTTAAAACAAGCAGAAGAAAGAAAAATAGAATATGGTGATTTTAGAGAAGATTTACTAATTGAAGAAGCGGAAAAGAAACTTTATAAATTTTATTTAGAGAACCATTTAAAAATGGAAAAACTTTATAATGAAAAAAAATATAAAGATTTTCTTGAAGAAATGAGAAGGTGGAAAGAACCTGTTGATAACTTTTTTGATAATGTTTTTGTTATGGTTGAAAATGAAAATATAAGGGGAAATAGGTTATCTTTACTCAAATTAATTGACAATATTTTTAATAAATTTGCTGATTTTTCTTATATTCCATTAAAAGAGGTATCAAATGTTAAATAAGTTTGACCCAGAAATTTATAAGGCATTAAGAAAAGAAATAGAAAAACAGAAAAATACTATAAACTTAATTCCATCTGAAAATATTGTGAGTAAGAATGTTTTAAAAATTGTTGGTTCTATTTTTACTAATAAATATGCAGAAGGTTATCCAGGTAAAAGATATTATGGTGGATGCAAATTTGTAGATATTGTTGAAAAAGTTGCAATTGAAAGAGCATGTAAACTATTTAATTCAGAACACGCAAATGTTCAACCACATTCAGGGAGTCAAGCAAACATGGCGGTATACTTTTCCATTCTAAAACCTGGGGATAAAATTCTTGCAATGGATATAAGTTCAGGTGGACATCTTACGCATGGTGTAAAAGTAAACTTTTCCGGTATGCTTTATAATACTTGTTTTTATTCTGTTGATAAAGAAACAGAACTTATTAACTATGATAAAGTCAGAGAAATTGCTTTAAAAGAAAATCCAAAACTTATAATTTGTGGTAGTAGTTCATACTCAAGAATAATTGAATTTGAAAAATTTTCACAGATAGCAAAAGAAATAAACGCTTATCTTCTTGCAGATATAGCACATATTGCAGGTTTGATAATAGGAAATCTTCATCCAACACCTATTGGATATGCTGATTTTATAACATCAACAACTCATAAGACATTAAGAGGTCCAAGAGGAGGTTTAATTTTATGTAAAAAAGAATTTAAAGAAAGGATAGATAGTTTAGTAATTCCTGGAATTCAAGGAGGTCCTTTAGTTCATGTAATTGCTGCAAAAGCAGTTGCATTTAAAGAAGCAATGACAAAGAAATTTAAGAAATATCAAATACAAATAATTAAAAATTGTAAAAAGTTGTGTGAGGAACTACAAAAAAGGGGTTATAGAATCGTCAGTGGAGGTACAGATAATCATCTTTTTGTAATTGATTTAAGGGATAAAGGGATTAATGGACTTTTTGCACAAGAAATTCTTGAAAAAGTTGGAATAATTACAAATAAAAATCTCATCCCATTTGATCCCCTTCCTCCTTCAATAACAAGTGGAATAAGAATAGGAACTCCATGTATTACAAGTAGAGGGATGAAAGAAAAAGAAATGGAAAAGATAGCAGAATGGATTGATGAAACATTGAAAAATAAAGGAAATGAAAAAATATTAAAAGATATAAAGAAAAAAATAAGGAGATTTGCAAGTGAATACCCAATATATCCAGAATGAAAGACCTGACTGGGATACATATTTCATGGAAATTGCACAACTTGTTTCAAAAAGGTCAACATGTATAAGAAGGAAAGTTGGAGCGGTATTAGTAAAAGAAAAAAGGATTTTAGCAACCGGTTATAATGGAGCACCAACAGGACTTTCTCATTGTAAAGATATCGGGTGTATAAGGGAAAAAATGAAAATACCATCGGGAGAAAGACATGAATTATGTAGAGGACTTCATGCAGAGCAGAATGCAATTTTACAATCAGCATATCATGGAGTTTCAATTAAAGGAAGTAAACTTTATATAACTTGTCATCCATGTAGTGTGTGTGCAAAAATGATAATAAACGCAGGCATTGAAGAAGTTATAATAAAAGAGGGATATCCAGACCAGATGGCTGAAAATATATTAAAAGAAGGGAAAATAAAAGTTAAATATCTAAAAGAGAATATAAAATTAAGAGAAAAATAAAGTTTGAAATCACATGAGTAAAGAAACAGAACTTATTTTCCTTGATGCAAAACTATAGTAAAGATTATCACCAATTATAATATGATCAACAATATTTATTCCAAGTATATTTCCACCCTCTTTTAATCTTTTTGTAAACTCTATATCTTCTTTGCTAGGACTTGGATCTCCTGAAGGATGATTATGTAGACAAATTATCGCTGGGATGAAATTTTCTATTGCTTTATAAAAAATTTCTCTTATTATTGGATTTGCTTGATTTACAGTCCCTTCCTCTATTTCTATTATATCTATCACCCTATTTTTAGAATCAAGATGTATGACTTTAAAAACTTCTTTTTTTAAATCTCTCATTCTTGGCATAATAAACTTCACAACCTCATCAGGACTTGATAATTTCACTTTTTCTTCTTTTATATTTTCTTCAACCAATCTCCTACCTATTTCAATTGCTGCTTTTATCTGACATATTTTTGCTATTCCAAGACCTTTTATCTCTTTAAAACTATTTATACTTGTATGACTCATATTTCTAAATGAACCAAATTTGTCAATTATTTTCCTTGCAAGGTCAATTGCGGTTTGCCCTTTTGTTCCACTTCTTATTAAAATAGCCAGAAGTTCAGTATCTGTTAAATTATGTTCACCATTTTTTATTAATTTTTCTCTCGGTTTTTCATCCTTCTTCCAAAATTTTAAAGGTTTTTTTTCCATTTTTATGCAAGTAAAACAGAAATTATTCCAACAAGAAAAATTCCATCATAAACACCCGCACCTCCAATACTCATCACTCCTGGATATGGTGGTAAATTTGGCAAATTAAGTAAATCCGCTCCAATTAAAACACCTAATACACCTGAAATATAGGCAACAGGAATTTTATTTTCTGGTGAAAATAAAAAGGCAAGTAAAACACTTACTAAAGGAGGAATTAAAGCAGGAATTGTGATACCAAGTCCAGGAATAATTTTTGATAATTTAAAACAAATAAAAGTTGAAATTATTGTTGCAAAGAAAGTTGGAAGAAGGGGTGCTTTAGGTAATAGATAAATACAGAGTAGAAGAGGAATTATAGCACCACCAACATTTATTGCTATAATTTGTTTATCATGTAGTTCAGGTAACCCAAATGGATGAAATAAAAAAAATAAATCTTTAGGAGGTGGTATAAAAGTTGCTTCTTTACTATAAATAGGAATATTTATCCCACTTCCAATAAGTGAAAAAAGTAAAATGAAAAAGGTAAAAATTGGAGAAAGCCCTAGTTTACTTAAGGCAATACGAATAATCTCAACATGTATAATAAAAAGAAATATAGGTAAAAGCAAGATAAGTAAAATTAAAAGTAAAATTATTGAAAAAGGAAGAAAAAACATTATCAACCCCCTTTATCTTTAAATACACCTAAAACAAAATATTTACTCATAACATCTCTTATCCAGTCCATTGACTCTTTAGGTGTCATTTTCCAGTTAATAGGACAAGGAGATAGAATTTCAACTAATGAAAAACCTTTATTTTCAATCTGATATTTAAACGCTTTTCTTATTGATTGTTTTGTCTTAATTATATTGGGGATTGAATCTATACTTGTTCTTTCAACATAATATACTCCATCTATTTGAGATAGTAATTCACAAACTTTTAATGGATAACCATGATATTTTACATTTCTCCCTTCAATTGTAGTTGTTGTTTTCATCCCAGGAATTGTCGTAGGAGCCATCTGTCCCTTTGTCATTCCATAAATAGCATTATTGACAAAAACAACTGTTATATTTTCTCCTCTTGCGGCTGCGTGTATTATTTCAGAGGTCCCAATTGCTGCAAGGTCTCCATCTCCTTGATAGGTAAAAACAATTCTATCTGGTAAAAGTCGCTTTATTGCTGTTGCTACTGCTGGCGCCCTACCATGAGCAGATTCAGTTACATCAAAGTTAAAAAAATTATAAGCCACAACTGCACATCCAACAGGAGCAACTCCTATTGTTTTTTCTCTAATTCCAAGTTCATCCACTACTTCTGCAATTAATCTATGAATAATTCCGTGTCCACAACCAGGACAGTAAATTATTGTTTCATCCTTTAAACTTTCCGGTTTTTTATATACTACTTCCATAATTTGTCCTTTTTACCTACCAGGTGGGATATAAAAAATCTATATATTTCTTCAGGTGTAGGTACCCCGCCACCTGGTCTACCATAAAAATAAATTGGTAAATTTTTTTTATTTGCAATCTTTACATCATCTATCATCTGACCTAAATTCATTTCAACTACAATTATTTTTTTCATTCTTTCTATTGTATTTTCAAGTTCTTTATAAGGAAATGGCCATAATGTTATTGGTCTGAATAGTCCTACTTTAAAATTTTTTTCTCTTAAAATTTTTATTGTTTCATAACAAATCCTTGCACATGTTCCAAAACTCACAAATAAACAATCTGCATCTTCACAAAAATATCTTTCGTACTTTATTTCTTTCTCTTCAATTTTCTTATATTTCCTATATAGTTTCCAGTTATGTTTTTCAAGAATCCCAGGGGTTAAAAATAATGACTTAATTGAATTCGGTTTTCTTCCTTTACATCCTGTTAATGCCCAGTTTTTTTTAGGGAATCTCTTTTTTATTTTTTTAAATTTAACTGACTCCATAATCAATGCAAGTATTCCATCAGCAAGTATTAAAACAGGATTTCTATATTTATCTGCTACATCAAAAGCAAAATAAGTTAAGTCATAAAGTTCTTGAACTGTCCATGGAGCATAAACAATTGTTCTATAATCACCATGGCCTCCACCTCTTGTTGCTTGAAAATAATCACTTTGAGAAGGGGTAACGTCTCCAAGACCAGGGCCTCCCCTATTCATATTTATTATAACTGCAGGAAGTTCACATCCAGCAAGATAAGATATTCCTTCCTGTTTTAAAGAAATGCCTGGAGATGAAGAAGAAGTTAGGGCTCTAAAACCACAAACACTTGCTCCAAAAACCATATTTATTGCTGAAATTTCACTTTCCGCTTGTATAAAAACACCCCCTTCTTCTGGTAATCTCTTACTCATATATTCTGGAAATCTATTTTGGGGGGTTATTGGATATCCAGCATAAAATTTACATCCAGCGTGGATACTTGCTTCAGCACTTGCTTCACAACCAGTCAATAAATATTTTCTCATTTTTTCTTTATCCATGAATTATCAGGTAGTTGTATCCATGTATTTTCTGGTGAATATTTCTGTGCAACTTCCCCAAAAATTTTTCTAAATTTGTTTTCTTCTTCTGGTGCAGCATTGTTTATCTTTAAAAGTTCTTTAATCATTATATCTCTTTGCCTATTTTCTTCCTCAACTATTTTTCTTACCTCCTTTTCTATTTCTTTGTCTTTTGGCAATTCTTTTATAACAACTCTGAAATTATTTGTTTCTCCAATATATCCCTGTTTTTTAAATTCATCAAGTTTTATTCTCCAAGTATCCATTTTTTCTTTTGCTTCTCTTATCTTAGGTGAATCTGTTTTCAAATCCTTTGTCACCACTACTTCATTGGCATATAAAGTTTTTGTAAAGAAAAGGTCAAAAAAACTTTGAGGTAATTGCTGTTTTGAAGGTGGAGCAAGTAAGTCCTCTGCTGCTTTTTTTACTTTTTCTTCAGGGAATGTAACATATACATTTACTACTGCACAACCTATTAAAACCAAAATAAAACCTATTAAAAAAAATTTTTTCATCTTTACCTCCATTTTTTTATTTTTATTTTACAATTTTTCAATTATCCAAATCAAACTTTTCGGTATTATTTATTCAATAAAGACTACTTCTCCTTTTTTCATGGAGATATCTGCAGCGAGAGTAATTTGGATAGTTTTAAATCCATCTTCATAATCTGACATAATTAGAGATTTATTTTTTGTTTTGACAGCATCTATAAATGCTCTATCTTCAATTTCAAAAATATTCGGTTCCCCTCTTACTTCAATTGTATCCTGGTCTTTTCTATATAATTTAAGTGTATGGTCCCAACCAGTAAATTTTGCAGTAAAATCATTACTATACACATCAAGTGAAACTCCTCCGCCACCAGCATTTGCAGAACAACTTGCCCATAGATTTGCAACAGTTCCATTCTTGAATTTTATATTTACCACTACAGCATCTTCAATAGAATAATTTAATGGTGCATTTTTATTTTTCCCTTTTACAGCAAAAGCATGAACACTTTCAGCATCTCCACAGAAAAATTTGGCTAAATTTACCGTATGAGTTACTTGTTCATGGAATTGTCCCCCACTTTTATCTTTCTGAATCCACCATTTCCATATACCACTACTCACATCCTTAGGTGTTCCACCTATCCATCCACCAAGTATTAAAATTGGTTGACTTTTCTCACTTAATTCCTTTACCATTTTTATCCCTCTTCTATATCTATTCATATATAAGACACAAGTTAACAAATCCTTTTCTTTTATTCCACTTAAAATTTCTTTACATAAAGATAAATCAAGTCCAACTGGTTTTTCAACAGCAAAAGGGATATTTTTTTCTATTGCATAAATCTCTGCGCCATGGGCAAAGGGGGGAAGGCAGAAAAAAATACAATCAAGGTCTACATTTTCTATCATATCTTTTGCATCTATAAAATATTTACCCTTATATTTTTCTGCAATTATATTACCTCTTTGTTCATCAATGTCACAAAAAGCAGTAAATTCAACATCAGAAAAATTATTCATGGCATTCAGATGTGCTTCTGCAATACCACCACATCCTACAAACCCAACTTTTGTTTTCATTTTTTCACCTCCTATTTTATAATATTATAAACTAATACCAACAAGTAAATGAAAATTTTAATAGTTTTTAAGAATTTAAGGAAAAGATGGAAATAAAAAAAATATTTATAAAACCATCACAAATAATTGGTAATATATTAGTTGAAGGGGATGGCCTTTTTGATAATTCAAAATGGTATAAAACTGAAGAGATAAATACAGGGTTAGAATATGTTTTTAAAAAGGGGTTACTTAAAAACTTTAACTGGTTGACAGCAGATATTCTTGTTGATGGGAAATTTATGGTAGTATTCCTTTTAAAAATATTTGAAAAAAATAAAGAATTTCACCTTGTTTTTACAACTCTCAATCAATGTCAAGCAAGAATAAGAATACCTTTAAAAGAAGTCACCTCTTTAGATAAATGGAGATTCCCAAGAGAAGGAGCATATCTTAAACCTATTGTTGGTGGTGATAAGGTTGATTTAGATGAAGTAGAGAAAATGAGTTTAATTATCTTAAGGAAAAGTGAAGAACCTGCAAGGTTCTGCTTAACTGATTTTATAACAACAATTGAAGAAGTACCGAAAATAAAAAAACCATATCTACCAAAAGGATTTTTAGTGGATGAATTTGGACAAAGTACTTTACATATATGGAAAACAAAAACAGAATCAGAAAAGGAATTAGTGGAAAGATTAGAAAAACAATTAAGAGATGCTTCTATAAAAAAATTTCCGAATGAATATTCAAATTGGGGAGGTTGGAGAAAATTGAGATTTGAAACAAAAAATTTTTTTAGAACTCATTTTGATGGAAAAAGATGGTATCTTGTTGACCCGGATGGATACGCTTTTTGGTCAAGTGGAATTGATTGTGTAAGGCCTGATGTAACTGCTAATATTAAAGGTATTAAAAATGCATTGAAATGGCTTCCAAAAAACAGAAATTTTAAAGTTTGTTTCAGTTATACCTCTGATGGTCAATTACAATTTAATTTTCTTATTTCAAATTTTATTCGTGTTTTTGGGTCTAAATGGTATGAGG
>JAOAEP010000143.1 GCA_026416755.1 bacterium
GATAGAACCATTTATTGATAACTGGGACGATTTTGAAAAGATTGAAATTGAAAAAGATGGGGATTGGTATGTAAAGTTCATGGGTTTTTATAAATATGCTTCCGAAAAAGGTAATGGGAAATTTTTACTTCAAATGCCAGATTTTCATACCCATATTGATTTGTTAAGAGCAATAAGAGGAAGTGAAAATTTATGTATTGATTTAGTGGAGAGACCTGATTTTATAAAAGAAAAACTTGAAGAGATAAAGGATATTTTTATTCACATATATACAGAAATTTATAAATTAACAGATATGGAAAAATATGGAACAACTTGTTGGGTTCCTCTTTATTCAGAAAAAAAGTATTGTACAATTCAATGCGATTTTATATATATGATATCACCGGAAATGTTTAGGAAATTTGCATTAACATATATTGAATATGAGGCAGAATTTCTTGACCATTCAATATTTCATCTTGATGGTCCAGGGTCATTAAGACATCTTGAAGATTTACTTTCAATAAAAAAAATAAATGCAATTCAATGGGTTCAAGGGGCAAAGAGTAAACCAAATTTTTATTGGATAGATCTTTATAAAAAGATAATAAAGAGTGGGAAATCTATAATAGTCTATCCTGAATCCTTTGAAGAAATTAAAGTATTCCATAAAGAACTTGGACCTAAAAGGGTTGTATATCAGCCAAATTGGAAGATAAAAAACTTAAAAGAGGCAGAGGAGATAAGAGATTATTTGAAAAAAATACATAATTTTATTTATTTAAGGCATTTATTTCTTCTTCAATTTCTGCAAGAGGATATTGCAGATTATAAAGTTTATAATATAGACCTTTTTTTCTTAATAATTCAATATGTGCTCCTTTTTCAACAATTTCTCCTTTATTTAAAACAAAGATTCTATCAACATTTCTTACAAGAGATAATCTATGAGCAATTATAAATACAGTTCTTCCTTCAATTAATCTTTTCAATGCATCAATAATTAATTTCTCTGATTCAGCGTCCAGCGATGATGTAAACTCATCAAGAATCAGAATAGAGGGATTTTTAAGAAAGACCCTTGCTATAGCCAACCTCTGTTTTTGTCCAACAGATAAAATATTCCCCATATCACCCACATCTGTTTCATATCCTTCTGGTAATTCTGAGATAAATTCATGAGCATTTGCAAGTTTTGCTGCTTCTATTATTTCATCCATATCAGCATTTTCTTTACCGAATGCAATGTTTTCCGCTATTGTACCACTAAAAATAAATGGTTCCTGTAAAACAATGCCAATGTGAGACCTTAAATAAAAAATCTTATATTCTTTAATATTCCTATTGTCTATATAAATTACACCTTTACTTACATCATAAAATCTTGGGATTAAACTTACAAGTGTTGATTTACCTGCTCCACTTGGTCCTACAAGAGCTATTTTTTCTCCACTTTCAACTTCAAAATTAATATTTTTTAATACATAGTTTTCATTTTCATATGCAAAAAAGACATCTTCAAATTTTATTTTTCCACTTAAAGGATGTGTAAGAACAATTGCATTTGGAAGATTTTTTACATCTGAATAAGCATCCATAATCCCAAAAATTCTTTCACCTGCTGCTCTTGCATGTTGCATTAAGTGATTTACATGATTTAATTGGTGTATAGGAGTATAAAGGAGATGTAAATATCCTATATAAGCCACAAGTGTTCCAACTGTTATTTCCTCACTTAAAACTTTTCTTCCCCCATACCATATTACAATCAAATATCCAAGAGAACTTAAAAAAATAATCCAACTTTGATATGTAGCCCATAATTTTGCAACATAAACATTTATTTTAAAAAACTTTCTACCTTTAAAAGAAAACCTTGATAGTTGCTGTTTTTCTCTTGAATATGCTTTTATTTCTTTAATTCCAAAAATATTTTCCTGTAAAGATGAGGTCAATTCACCTCTTATTTTTCTTACTTCTCTATATCCTTTATGGGCTTTTTCAGTAAAAATATAAACAAGAAATCCAATTCCTGAAAGGGGTATCATCATAAGTAAAGTAAGAATTTTATTTAATCTTAAAAGAATAATAAATGCACCGAAAAAAGTAATAACTGACATCAGAAATATTATAAAACCATCAGTTATAATCCTTTGTAGTTGTTCCACATCTGACATTAATTTTGAAAGTATATCTCCTTTTTTTTCTTTATTGAAATAACTCAATGAAAGTTTTTGCAATTTATGATAAACTTTATTTCTTAATTTGAATACAATTCCTTGTTGAATTTTATTACTTATTAATGTTTCAACCGCCATAAAACGAGAATAAATAAGTAAAAGTAAAAGTAGAATAATACCCCATAAATTTACAATAGTTAGATTTTTTACCATTATCCCTTTATCAATTATTATTTTGGTAATATAAGGTCTACTTAGGTCTATTGCATTGCGAAGCAAAACGATTAATATAAGTAAAATAAATTGTTTTTTGTATTCAACCAGATATTCTTTCAATTTTTTTATTAGTTCCATTTTTAAAAATTATACAATAAAAAATTATATAAAAAAAATTTTAAAAGATAGGACACTTCGGAGGGGGTGGGATTCGAACCCACGATCCGATTGCTCGGATACACGCTTTCCAAGCGTGCGCACTCGTCCACTATGCGACCCCTCCTTTACTTTTTTCTACATCTTCTAATTTTTTAAATAAAATAGTTTTTGGGAATTGATAACCTGCTTTTATTCTTTTATAAAAAAGTTTTTTAGCAACTCTATTTAACTTTTCATATGGAATTTTACCTTCTTCAAACAATTTTAACTGTTTTTTTGCTTTTTCTTTTTTTCTATGATAAATTTTTCTTAATTCTTCTTTAAGTTTCCCCATTATTACCTCCTTTTCTAGACAGTTTTTATGAATTTTATCCTGTTATTTGATTATATAAATTTTTCAAAAATGGTCAAGAAATTCAATGTTTTTCTAAGGAAAATAAGAAGTTTTTATTTTTTTTAAAGGACCTCTTCTATAAACCCTACTTCTACATTTTTGATTTTTTTTCTTCCTTTTTTCTTTTCACTTCTTAATTTTTTTTCTTTTATCTGTTTTTCTTTAGCATATAGAGGTTTTTCTGTTGTTATTCTTATTTTTTTCTTTTGTTGTAATTTTTTTAATTTTTCTTCAAGACGTTTTAAGGCAATTTTTTTATTTTTTGCTTGTGAAGGAAATTCAGTTCCAATTGCACTTATACCAGTTGGGATATGAACAACTTTTACACTTGTTAATTTTTTATTTTTTCTTTGACCCCCTGGACCTCTACTTTTATAATAATAAATTTTTATTTCTTTATTGTCCATCGTATATTTCCATTGGCTCTTTGTCTGTGTAAGTTTTTATTATTTCACTTATCTCATTTTTACATTTTAAAAATAAGTCAACCATTTTCGGATCAAAGGATTTCCCTTTTTCATTTTTTAAAATTTCAAATGCTTCATCTATACTCATAGGATTTTTATATATTCTTTTAGAGGTTAAAGCATCAAAAACATCCGATAATGCAGCAATCCTTCCATAAATAGGTATTTCATTTTCAGATAAACCATATGGGTAACCTGTCCCATCATATTTTTCATGGTGAGAGAATGCGATTACCTCGGCTGCTTTTAAAATAATTGATTTTGAACCTTCAAGCATTTTTGCTCCTATTATTGGATGCTTTTCTACTATTTTTCTTTCTTCCTCTGTCAAACTCCCTGGTTTTAAAAGAATATTGTCGGGTATCGCTATTTTTCCTATATCATGTAAAGGTAACGCATTTTTTATAAGGGTGCATTCTGTTTTTTTAAATCCAAGTTTTTCACTAATTAAATAGGAATACTCACTAACTCTATGAATATGTCCCCCTGTTTCTCTATCTCTATATTCTATTGCCATAGCCAAGCGAAAAATTGTTTCAAGTTGAGTATCTTTAAGAATAAGATTTAATTTAGAATTTTGAATTGCTATTATCCCTTGAAGAGCAAGGGTTTCTATAAAAGTTATATCATCATAGGAAAATTTTGATATCTTAGAGAAATTTGTCTGTTTTTTATTTATGAAAATTCCATAAACTTTAAAATCTGAAATTGATAAGATTGGGATAACTATCATATTTTTTATTTTTTTACTGTCAGAGAATCTATTTATAATCTTTGGTATTTCAACATTTTTTAAAATTTCTTCAATATCAATATTTTCAATCAATTGTCCTTCTTTTGCTATTATCTCAAATCTGTTTTTATATGAAGAGACAAAACATCCTTCTTCTACTCCTGCTGATAGTAATATTGTTTTTAATACAATTGAAGGTGTCTTTTCTATTAGTTCATCGCTTCCAAATCCAACAAAACTTACTTCATCTTTTTTTAATGTCTCTTCTGGATTTAATATTTCTGTAAATGTTTTTTCAGTTTCTTTTACAAGTTTTAAGATATTTTCTTTTTGGAAAAGTTTCTTTAGAGTAGAAAACAATGAATGGAAAACAGAATAAAGATAATAAAAGAAAGTAAAAAATAAAAATGGTACAATATCAAAAAAAATTCCATGTTTATCTAAAAAGAACTTTGAAGAAAAGAAAAAGAAACTGGAAAATGTAAAAGTATAAATTGTATTAAGGGAAATTTTAGATGTTGAAAAAATAAGTGATAGAAATATAACATAAAAAAATAAATATTTTATAGAAGAAATATACTTTATATAATCTCCAGAAATTATAGTACCAATTGCACTGGCTTGAACAAAAACACCAAATTGTGTTCCAAAAGGTGTTGGAATTAAATCTGCATTTTTTGCTCCAACTATTGTTTGTCCAATTATTACTATCTTTCCCTGAAAAAAATCTGAAGGATATTTTCCTTTAAGGACATCAGAAAAGGATATAAAGTATTTATCAATCAAATTTGGAGGGAAAAATTTTATATAAAAACAACCATCTTCATTTAAGGGCAAAAAATTATTTACTGAAGAGAAAGATAATTTTGTTAAAACTCTTTTTACTTCAATCCCAAGTTGAGGATATATTTTACTGTTAAATTTTATATAGGCTGGAAATTTTCTTACTATTTGGTCTCTATCTTGAAATGTATTTATATGTCCTACTGATAAAGCGTATTTTTCAAATTGAAAATCACTCCCCCTTATATCTTCAGCAATATAAAAATTTCCTTCTCTTTTTGTAAGTTTAATAGGAGAAAAAACAGGTAATATTACTTTTCCATTTTCTTTTATACTTTTTAATAATTCAATGTCTTCCTTTTTCTCTTCAGAAAAAGAAGGGAAATATATATCAAAAACAACTAAATTTACATCTTTATTTTTTAAAATCTTTAAAATTTCTGAATAATGCTTTCTTGAAAATGGCTCCCCAATTTCTTTTTCAAAATCACCAGTAATTCCAATTATTACAATTGGTAAATTTTCTCTCAATCCAGAACGTCTAATATTAAAATCATAAATTATAAGTTCTGCTTTTTCAAATTTGTTTTGTTTATATAGAAGAAAAGTTAATACAAAAATTAATAATGCAAAGAAAAATTTTAAAATATATTTCATCAGGAGTTATCTTTTTTGAATTTGATAATATGAGGTTTTACCTTTGGTGGTTTCCTTGGAATAATATTTTTCTTAGGTGTTCCATATGTTTTAGTTTCAACTGTTATAGATTCTTTCTCATTTACTGTCATTAATCTTCCCTGATTTCTTTCTCTAACATTTACAACTCCTTCAAATACATTAACTGTGGTTTTATCTGTTTTCAACTTCCCATCCCAAATATTTTCAACATTAAATTTAGTTCCTTCAACTCCAGCAATAACAGCAGGAGTAATAACCTCAAATTTTGAATTTCCCTGATGTTTAACTTCACAGGCTGCATTAACTCCTTCAGGAATATAAATTAAACTATAGATTTTCCCATCTGTTTCCATAAATGAACCTAAAATTCCAACTTCTCCACGAATTACCGTTACTATTGTTCCATCTTCAAAAATTAGTTTTCCTCCACTATATGTTCTGCCAAATTCTGCATTTATACCAGACCATTTTACATCTCTTTTCTTACCTATTTCAACAGAATAAGAAAGATAAGCAGTTACTATCCTTTTCCCTCCAAAATGCCTAGGACATAAAATAAAAATTTTGTTTGTATCTTCTGAGGCCACATATCTTGCAATATAAAATTTTGAATAACTATCTCCTTTTTTTCTTTCATTTGGACATTGAAATGTATCTGGGTTTTCAATATAAGTAGGCATTAATAAACTTAATGTATCTGGCGTTTCCTGCCAATCCATTTGATAATTTTCAATCGCCTGTGTAATGTTTTTAAGGTTATTAACACATCCCATTGTTTTTGCAAACTCTCTTGAGTTTGAAATAACTCCAAATATTAAAATTGCAACACTTAAAAATATGAAAGTTAAAATTAAAATTTCAATTAAACTAAATCCCTTTTTTTTCATTTTCTACCCCCGTTTTTTTATTAAAATTAATGTGGGAAATTTTATTTTCAAGTTCCTTTAACGCAATATTTAAACTTATATCTTTTACTTCTGTGTTTTTCCATATTTCAACTACATTATTAGCCGCTTCACTTATTGCTTTATATTGATTTGAGAACTTTTCTAATTCTTCTACAATTGAAGTTAAAGTATCTCCTTTTCTTAATTTAAATTCTGGAAATTTCCCATCCTGTAATTCTTTTAATATTTTTTTAATTCTATATGCAGGGCCAGCAACTTTATGAGATAAAATTATCATTCCAAGAGTTGCAAGTAAGGCCAGCAAAATAATAAGGGAAAAGTTTATAATAATGAACTTTTTGACTGAACTTGTATATACTTCTTTATATCCATTGATTTTTAATATTTCTTCAGATATATTTAACCAAACATTATTAAAGGTTATACTACTTATTATAAAACATGAAAGAGCAAGAGTTATTATTGTAAAAATTACAAATCTTAATTGTATTTCTGTATCAATCCACAAAATTCTTCTACCCCTTTTTACTCTCATTGCAAAAAAATAT
>JAOAEP010000144.1 GCA_026416755.1 bacterium
ACAAACGAGAGATTTTATTTTTATTGAGGATGTAGTGAGGGCAAATATATTATTTATGAAAAATGAAATAAATGGTGTTTTTAATGTAGCAACAGGGGTTGAAACAGATGTAAATAGAATTTTTGATATTATTAAGGAAAAAATAGGGAAAGATTGTAAAAAAATTTATGGAGAAGAAAAAAAAGGAGAATTAAAAAGAAGTTGTATATCAATTGAAAAAATTATAAAAGAGACTGGCTGGGAACCTAAATTTACAATTGAAGAAGGTATTGAAAAAACAATTGAGTGGTTTTCTAAAAATATTTAAATATTAATATGAAGAGGATTCCCACTCTGGCTCACTTATAAAAACATTATAATCCCTAAAGGCAAGATTTAAAACTTTCTGTTTATGATTGTAATAATGCCAGAAACATCTTGCTATTGGAACTTGTCCTCTATATCCATGCATTGATTGCCAAATTTTTGCTTCTTTCCAAGTTACTATACCATCACTATTTGAATCTGCTTGGGCTATTTCTGTTGGATTTCTTGAACTTTCAAACCATTTACAGTGAGTTGGAGCAAATTCATAAGAATAAGAACATGCCTCAACAGATGGATTCCTATAGGTATAAGCATTCTGGTCAAAAGCACTTGGTGTATATGAAGGATAACTATTTTGGACTTTTGAAAGTGGTATATCACTTATTTCAGGGAATGATGGGTTTCCATGACCTTTATTACCTTTATTTAAATCACTTAAACACAAAAATATTTTACCTGTTCCTAAGTAGTTCATACCAATTCCTGGAATGTTACTTTTACACATAATTGAAAGCCATGTAGGATAATCGTCATAATCCTGATAATACATTTCAATTGCTAGGCCAATTTGATGTAGATTATTTATACAATTTGCCTGTCTTCCCTTTTCTCTCGCAGTTGAAAGTGAAGGTAAAATCTGCCCAGCAAGCATTGAAATTATTGAAATCACAACAAGAAGTTCAATAAGAGTGAAACCTGTCTTTTTATCTTTCATTTTTTACTCCTTTTTTGCATTTCTTTAATTACCTGATATACATAATTTTTCATTTCATCATTTTGTTCATTGTAATAGAGAGCCCATAGAGAAGTTTCAATTTCTGCAAAGTTACCTTTTTCTTTCAATATATTAAGTGCTTCTTTTCTAATTGGTATCTCTTCCTTATCATTTTCAACAATTTTTAATAGTTTATCTTGATAATTAGGTGAATTCATATAGGCAAGGATTTTAAGTTTCGTTTCCGTATCTTCTTTATCAAACCTATCTATTAAATAGTCAATATTTTTCTTGTCAATTTTAAGAATTGTTTCAAAAGTTATTTCTTTTATTTTTCTATCGGAACTGTCTAAATATGTAAGAAGTTTATTAAAATCAATTTGTCCAATACTCCATGCACATACTCTTTTAATTTCTTCATCAGGGTCTTTCTGGAAAATTTCTTCAATTTCTGGTAATGCCTCTTTTATTTTAAGATTGCCTGCATTATAAATTCCATATTTTCTTTCGTTTTTATTTTCACTTTTTATTTGTTTTATAAATGTTTTTGGAGTAGGTGTAATACTTTTTCTTGCACTCCATATAGATAATCTTAAAATAGTAAGAAAAATTAATCCTATACAAACCCAAAAACTTATTCTCCACTCTTTACTTAAACTAAGATAAAATTTTTTAATCTTCTCCATCTTTGTTATAATACCCCTACTTTTTTAAATTGTCAATAAAACTGAAATTTTATGAAATTCTTATTACACAATTTTTTTTAAATCTTGTAAAGTCAATTTTTTTAATAGAATTTTTTGTTTTAAGGTCCCTATATCCAGAAATAGGTTCTTCTATTTTTAAACTTTTTCTTATACTTGCCATTATAATTTCTCTAATGTATTTACCCAATATTGAAGAAAAAGATGCAGAAGGAGAGATATTTTCAACATCTTTATAAAATCCAATTTCAAAACATTGTGAATCCTTAGCAATCTTGTAAATTGAACAATTAATATTTTCCTTTAATATTTTTATTTCATGCTCAGGGAAGAAATATTGTAGTAAGTACTTGTAATAAGTTATCCCACCAATTTTGCCACAGAAAAATTTTAAATTTTTATAATTTTTCATTTCCTCAATTATTTTACAGAATAACGAAAGATTTAAAAGAGATTTAGAACCCTTTTTACTTACAAATTCATTGAAAAAATATGGACAAACAACTTT
>JAOAEP010000020.1 GCA_026416755.1 bacterium
TTATTTATATCAACATCTCCTGTTTTAATTTTATATTTTCTCCTTCAGTAAGAAAATCACCAAGACAATAAAGAAGAATCCACCCATGTAGGAGGGCTATTTTGGTAGGTATTTCTGATTCACCTCCAAAGACTTCTCTTGTGATTTCTCTAAACCTATCATTATATTTTTCCTTGGTTTGTTCACTAATTTTATTTGTATCAATGTTATGCTTTGCTAATCTTATTTGGGAAATACCTTCAAGAATTCTATAAAGTAAAATTACAGCAAGGTCATAATATTTGTTTTCAGCATATCTTTCCGATTGAGAGAGCAAGAATAATAACATTTTTTCAGAAAACATATCATCTTTAATTAAACTAAAATAAGAAGTTTGTGGTTCATCGTTCTTTTTTAAAATTTTTAAAATTTGTAGATGTTCTTCCAAATGATTTTTATATTCATTTAGTAAATTAAACTGGTTTATTTTTCTTAGGACCTCATTCAACGACTCAAATGCCTTATTGAATTTAAATTGAGTCCAGTAAAAATAAGATTCACTTATTAATCTTTTTATTGTTACTCTTCTCGGATCAGTTAACTTTTCTTCAAGAAATTTGTATATATTAGTTGCCTCAATAAAACTATAACTGTTAAAAAGTTTATCTGCTTTACTTTCTTCTAAAAATCCCACATTTTCATAGGCATTAGTGATAGGAACTAAATCCATTTTGGAAGAATCTGGTTTACCATTAATAAAAGGAGCATCTACATAAACTAAATCTATTCCCCTAAAAGAAGCAATCATAATTATACCTGCACTCATCCATTTTCTTCCACCGGTTGGATCTACTACAATTTCCCTGTCTTCTAAATTATGTGTTTTATTAAACCAATTGTAAATTTCATCAAATTTTAAAATTATATCTTTTATTGATTCAGGTTTATCCTCAACATATTCAATTCTTATATTAGTTGGACAAAAAGATATCTCTTTAAAAATCTTTTCTATTGCCTCTTTACATCCTGAAGTATTGGTTCCTAATATACCGATGTACTTTGGACAAATATTTTTTATAGAAAATTTAACTTGTTCGCTCTGCGCACCAACTGTTAATATCAATCCTTTATATTTTTTTTCTAACATTTTGTTATTTTAATCCAGCCCATTGAAATAATACCTGAAGACAATTTTCTTGTTATTGGAGGTCCTTTAATTTTTTGGATTTGGGGTCTCTGTATATCGTAATTCTTAATATTTAATTCTTCCGCAAGAATTAAAAATGATGTAGCCCAAGCAGTAGATCCCTGACCTATTCTTAAAATGTATCCATCAGAAGGGATTTCTGGCATAATTATACTTTTATTTTTTGCATAATCTTTTTCTTTAATATATACTTTTTTGTAGAACTCTTCTGCCATTTTAAGTATTTCTTCTTCTGAAAATTTACATTTACTTTTTATTTCACAGGTAAATTCCACATTTGGTTTTATTGTTTCATAAAGAATAGGTAATAAACTTTTTGTTCTTGCACCGATAACTTTAACAAGTGATAATTCAAGACATTCTGATGGATTTTTAAAATCTGTATCTGATATATATAGCCAATTTATAAACTTTCCCAAATTATACTCATTTGGTTTTTTTATTGTAGATAAACTTAAAGAGAGTAACTCTTCAAAATTATCTAACCTATTTATTCTTTTTTGAGATAGAACATTTTCTAAAATCCCTGACAAAATACATCCTTTTAATGAACTTCCTGGGATATAAACTCTACCTGCAGATTTTATATGCTCTTTCACATTTGTAGGATTGACCTTTTCTCCTTTTATATTTTCTGAAATTTTTATGGCATAAAGTTGATGTTTTAATAATAAGTCATTGGGCAATAAACTACCAATATATCTTTCACTATAAGCAGAATTAATAAACTTCTCTTGTAAAATTTTAAAATCTTGGTCATTGAAAAGGCCTTCCATATTTATTCTAATGAATTGTTCATTATGAAGAAAATATTCAATAGGACTTATTTCATTTCCATTTCCTATATGCACAGGTGATAAGATTTTTATTTTAATCTTCATTTTTTACCTCACATGGTAAAGAAAAAGCAAGTCCATAACGATAAATTTTATGATTTTTAAAAATTTCAGGGGTAATATCAATAATTTTCCCAATTTTATCTTTCGGGAAAACAGAACCTTCTTTAAACATTCTCACACTCTTCTTTCTTAAACTTTTACAATATGGAGAATAAATATATCCTTTTCTTTCTATTATTTCATAATAACCATCTTTTAAATTTTTAATCTCATCTTCTTTTGGTAAATAAAGAGATAAATTAACTTGATATTGATTATTATTATTATTATTATTTAATTTGAATTCAATGTTTTCTATGATTTCTTCTAATTTAAAATGGCCTTTACCAACAGTCCTATCTCCACCAATTCCTTCGTCTACCATCAATCTTAAAGTTGTAAAAAATTCTTTTTCAATGTCTTCTTTAAAATCTACTAAGAAAAATAACCCTGATTTTTCATCATTTGGGTTTTTATAAAAAACCTCTCCAAAATGAAAGTAATTTTCTCCGGGTGAATTTGATAACCTACCCACACTTATTCGTGGATTTATAATAATCTCGTATGGAGTTAAAAATTCTTCATCTTTTGTTTTAAAAGGTATTGTTATATATTTTCTCCATATTTTATCAATTTTCATACCATTTAAAAGTTGCTCAAAACCATCTTTCTCTATAAATTCAATTTTTTTAACCTCTTTTTCTTTAGGTATTTGGTTAAGAGGAATTGGAAAGAAAATTTTTTCATTCCAATAAGGGAAAGCCGAAGAAATTAAAAATGGTGGATTTTTAACAAATTTATCTATAAGTTCATTAAGTTTTTTTTCTCCATATAAAAGTAAATAAGCATTACAAAAAGCAGAAAATAAAGTGTCAGAATGAATGTAAGGTTGTGTAGTTTCCCAAAAGTTTTCTCTTTCACCTATGTGAAAAGAAGAAATTGGTTTTAGTTTTATTACTTTCATTTTAAATTGTTTATTATTTTTGAAAAGTTTTTTACAATTTCACTTGGTATTGTAAATCCATTATTTATTTTGTTTTGATTTAAATTTCCATTTTCATAATCTTCTTTTTTATTCCAGTAAACTTCAATATTTTCAAATTTCACTTTCCCATATCCTCTTGAACCCATACCTCCTAAGTAATCATCTTCAAGTAATTCCATCGCTTCAAAAACAACTTTTAATAATTCTTTATCGGTCTCTTCAAAAACATTAAAAATCATCTCCATAGGTTTAAATATTGCTCCCGCTGGTACTCTTTCAATTTGACGTGGGGATTCTGCCGATCCTTTTACTCTATTAATTACATTTTCCACTTTTACTTCTGTCCATTGCAAATCTATATTTTTGTGCATTTCTTCTGTAATACTTTCTGGGAATAAGGGTACATCTCTAATGATTAATCGTGTATAGACAGGAATATCAATGTTAATGTCTTTTTCGGTAGGAGAAATCCCCCAAACTTTACAAATTCTGCACTTTTCATAACTTTGTTTATCTTTACAATAATGAACTTTCTCACTTGTTATTTCCCCTTCTTTTTTTTCTATTAATGAACGTAGTTTGCCTTTTAAAGAAGAACCTGGAATATAAGGTTTCCCCTCTGGATCAGTAATAACATTTAAGTCAATCCCACCTATTTTCAGCCCCCCTGAAGAACCACCTATTCTTAAACCTGTTATTACTTTGATGCACCCACTGATTATAACTTTACCTGTTAACATCATTACCTCCTTTTTTATTCTTTTCCACCATGATAACGGTGATAAGCAACTATTGCTTCAAGAAAATTCTTAAAATTTTCAAATGTATCTTTATTTGTAATTTTAATTGAAGCGTCTAACATTGGCTGTAAATGTTCTTTTATAACCTTTGTCTTTGAAGCATGCCGACCAGCAACATATGCAAGTTTAGGTCTCAATAATTGTAGTTTCTTTTCATCGTAAGATGTCATATTTTGAATTTCATCAAATATATTTCTTATTTGAGAAGTGGTTAATTTGCTTTTAGCATAATATTCTCCAACTGCAAAACAAAATTCATTCATAAATTTAACATCCCCATCTATAATTATTCTTTTTAACTTCTCCTCATCCCATCTAACCGCATCAGAAATATCATTTATTTTATTCTTTCTCAATTCCATGTTCCCCTCCTCCTTTTAATCTTATAAATTTCTACTTTTTTCCAAAGATTCATCTTTCTGTTTTCTTGTTAATAGTTCAGCCCATCTAACCGCAACATCCAATTTCCGGGTAAGTTCAAAATTTTCTGTTATAAATCTCTCTCTTATTTTCACAATCTCTTTTTCTAATCCTTTATGTCTTTCCATAAATCTTTTTAAACCGTAAAAAATTCTCCATATTCTTACAAAAGGAATTTTCCCTTTTTCTACTAATTCTTTCTCTTTATATCCACTATATAAAATTGTTAAAATAGACCTTGATACTTTTTGTTCCCCATTTTCTTTTAAAAGTTCATACAGGTTATCTTTAACTTCTTCTATGGATTTTAGTTCATCTTCCCATCTCAAAGGAGTTTCTAAAAATGTAATTTTATTTTTTTCTCCTGTTTTTGCTTTATTTTCTTCTTCGCCTGCTCTTTTTGCTGCTTGATAAACTGGAAATTTTGAAGAAGGTGCTATGTATATTCCACCTGAGATTGTTATTTTGGGATGATTACATGTATAACTTCTAAATTTTTCATATATTTCTTTTGCTATTATAGGTAAGTCATTCCACGGAGCAATGATAAACAAGTCATCTCCACCAGAATATACTACACAACATTTATTCTTATATTTTTTTTCTACAATATCACGAATACCAAGTGAAAAAAATAAAGAAAAAGAGTAACTTAACATGCTGTATCTTGAAATAGTTGTCTCATCTTCTCCTTTTTCATTTGTAAAGCCATCACTGAAAATTAATCCAAGATTATCAACATCCATTCTTAAGGCTCCCCATCTTTTTATTCCTTCTGCCATATTACCTATATCTTCTAAAGTACCTTCTGGACTATGAATTGCCTCAAATTTAAATCCCTCACACCCCCCTTTAAGAAATTCAGCATTATTGAGAGCAATTTTAATTCCACCTGTATCTTGACTAAAATTTATTTTGTATCCCAATGCTTCAAATATTTCATCCCATGAATTTACTTGGTCTTTTATACTTTTTTTACTGCCACATTTTTTAATCTCCAAAAATTTCCCATTTTTTATAAGTGTTGCCAAATTTTCAAAACTTTCACATAAAGGACATTTTCCATATCCCTCATGGGTTTCTTTGCCACAAATTGAACAACCTTTCATCTCTTTTTCTATTTTTTCAGGATATGGTTCAAAAATCTTTTCATTTAGAATATATTTAAATTTCTTTTTTTTCTCCACTGCCAATTTTTCCCCTAGTTTTGCAAGAGAATTCCTAAAACTTGTGATAAAATCTGCATAAGAAAAATTTATATAAGAAACAATTATCCCTAATTGACCTTGATGACTCTTAAAAATTATCTCATCTATTTCTTTTATTAAACTTTCCATCTTATTTTTAATATCTTTTAGATTAGAAAGTAAAATTATAAAATTCCCGCCTCCAATATAAAGCAAATTAGATTTTGGCATATTAAATTCTTCAAGAATTCTGTAAGCAATCATTTCTGAAATTAATTGTAGATAAAATGACCTACCTCTTAATCCTTTTAAAGCATGTTCACTTGTTACAGAATAGATAAAATTTTGAATTCCAGAAATGTCTCCTTTTAGAAGGATAAAATCTTCACTTCTCAATATTTCATAATCTTTTTCTTCAATCTTTTCATTGGTCCTTCTTTTTTCAAAAAAGTTTTTTAGGCAATCTATTAAACTATTCAATTTCGTTTCTTCTACGTTTAAGTCATACAAACATGTAGAAATTGCACATGTTGATTTTAAATGATGGAAGAGAGAGATTTCAGGTTTGTCTTTAAAATAAGCAGAAGGAATAAAAATTGTATATTTTTCAAGCAATGAAAAAACTTGATTAAATAACTTTTCAAAAGAGGTTGAATAAGAGATATATTTTGTTTCTTCTTTAAAATCATTCCATAATTTAACAAAATTATATTCTTCATTAAGTGCAAAATTTTTCTCAACAGGGATCAGGTTATCTAAATTCCCCTCTATTTTTACAGGTTTATTATAAAGTTCTTTAAAATTTAAATTGTTAGTGTTTAGTTGAGAGAAAATAGAAATTATTGGCTCTTTTTTAAATTCAATCCCCTCTTTATCTTCTCTTCCTCGCCTTTCTCCACTTGATAACCAATCAGCAATTTGAATAATCTTGGGAAGTTTTTTATTACCTTGAAAATTTTCTGGGATATGATGAGAAAGAACTAAATTTTCAATTAATGATGCTTTACCTTCAAATACTTCTTTTACAAATTGACCAGAATAAAGAAGATGATTATATCCATATTTATTAGGACAGTAAATATTTCTTAAATTTTTATCATATTCACTACTTAACTTTTCTCCCCCAAGGACTGCAAATTTACCTATATCATGAAGTAAACTTGCTAAAATTAAATTTTCTTTTTCAGACATTAAAAAGATTTTAAACACATAATTAATTTTTTGTCAAGCAGGTGGAATCTTTAAAAATAATGCTTATGGAAAAACGTTAAATAGAAAGTAAAATGGAGTTTTTTTGCTATCTCATTGAATAGAAAAGAAAATCTCTGAATATTGAATA
>JAOAEP010000045.1 GCA_026416755.1 bacterium
GTGATGGGCCATCTGGAATTTTATTTTTAAAAATTATTGTTATAGAATTTTCTGAAACAGTATAAGATTGATAAAAAATTTCCTGAGATGAACTTGAATATTCTCCACTAACTATAATATCAAAAGGTGTATTTTCAAAAGGTCTTAAAGGAGAAGTATTTAAATTCTTTATATATACATAGGTTGGTCCACAAAATGAATTTTTGAAAATAATAAATAAAATAATAAATAAAATGAGAAAAAATAATAAAAACTTTAAATTAACTTTTTCTTCTTTCCTCATGCCCCTTCCCCATATGATTATTTTAATATATTTATTTTTAATCGTCAACTATTTGGGTTATTCTTTTTATATCAGGGTCAGTAAAAATATCTGTTTCATCTATGCTCTGGGAAGAAAATTCACTAACTATTGCTCCATCATCTCCTGCCTGAAACCAGTGTAAAGTATTTGGAGGTAAAGTATATTGACTGCCTGGTTTTAAAATTATCTCATGCCAGACAGTAAAATACTCTTTTCTTGATTTCAATATTGCTTTTGGATTTTTTACTGGCTCCCCAGGTACATAAAGATATACCTCTCCATATCTACATCTAAATGTTTCCTGTTTCCCTGGATTTGTTTTTGATATTGGTGGATGTTTATGTTCAGGACATGTCTGCCTTGGAAGTAAAATCAATTCTTTTGCACAATATCTATCATTATTAACATAAACAATTATTTGAACACCAATTTCTTCTGGTATTCCAAGACCGCAATCAACAACTTCCATATTTTTATATTCTTCTTCTGTAATTACAATACCTGCTTTTTTTAACAATTCAAATGATTTGGTTTTCAATTCTTCTGCTTTACTTTTTTTAATCATCTTGCCCTCCCTTTATATAAAATGTTTTTCTATTTTCTCTTTTAATAAAATAATTATCTTTTTATAAGAATATTCTTTTTTTGTAGAAAAAAATTTATATAAATATCTTAAAGTTTCTCCACTTTTAAAAATCGCTTTCATAATCCCTTCTTCCCACAAATTTTCATTTTCTAAAATTTTTCTCCAATACCTTAATTCTAAATCTTTTATTTCTTCAAAACTTTTCTGTGGAGATATATCAAAATTAATTTCTGGTAGTTCTGGTAAATCCTCTTTCCATTTTTTTAACCAATCAAGAAAATTATCCCAAATCTCAGGATGTTTAAAATATTCAAATAATTCTTTTCCATAGAAAAGATAAAGTTTTACACCATAAAAATTTTCAAATCGTTCAAGTTCTCCAAGATAATAATTTTTATTTTTGGTAAGGTCTGGATCTATAAAATACATAATACCAACTAGTTGAGACCCGTGATTTTTATATAATTTCTCAAGTTTTGTTTTAAAATTAAATATTTGCCCTCGTTTTTTAGAAGAATCATGGTCATCTCTTATTTTTTGTTCAATAAAATAATAAATCTTACCGTCTGTGAAATATTGGTCTAGCGATAGAATTTCTCCTTTTTCATTTTTTATATTTTTAGGTAAGATTTTAAAGTTAAAAGATGCTAATATTTCTTGTAAAATTTCTTCAAGAGCATCCCCCATTCTTATTTCATGAGATTGAAGAAGATGTTGTAATATTTTTGCACCCGGTTTTGTTGGTCTAAACAATCCTATAAAACGTTCTGGTTTCTCTGCTATTCTACGAAGAAGTTCTTTTTTCTCACCTTCAAATATATGTCTGTTCAAAGTTTCACAAAATTTTTCAAAGTCCATTCAATCCTTTCTTTATATTCACATAATTATTTATTTTTTTACTTGAATATAGGTTATCAGTTATCTTAAATGGAGCTCTAAACCTTTCCTCTATTCCTTTTACATATTTAGGATTTATTTCTATCATAACAAAATTTCTTTTTAAATTATAAGCAACATATCCAGTTGTTCCAGTTCCTGCTACAGGGTCTAAAATAAAATCTCCTTCCCTTGTGGATGTTAAAATCACTCTTTTAAGTAACTCTATCGGTTTTTGTGTAGAATGTATTTTTTTGCTATTTTCATCTTTAAGTCGCTCTTTCCCCCAACAAATAGGTAAAACCCACACGTTTGCACCTATTTTCCCTATCCCAAATAGTTTTGCATATTCTTTGTTAAAAGTATATTTTTTAACATTTTTATCCTTGACCGCCCAAATAAGTGTTTCTGTTGCATTAGTAAATCTGACCCCTAACCAATTTGGCATAGGATTTGTTTTTACCCATATTACATCATTTAAAATCCAAAAGTTTAAATCTTGCATAATTTTACCTATCCTAAAAATACTATGATAAGTTGCAATAACCCATATTGTTGCATTTGATTTCATCACTCTTTTAACTTCTAAAAGTAAATTAGTAATAAATTTATCATATTCTTCAAATGAAGAAAATTTATCCCATTCATCTTTAACTCCTTCAACAATACTATTTACTTTCCATCTTTTTAATTCCCTATTATTTGGTAATTGTAAAAAATATGGGGGGTCAATAAAAACCATATCAAAAATTTCTTTTTCAAATTTTCTTAGGACATTAAAGGCATCTCCTAAAATAATTTTATTTTTTATCTCTTCTATATTATATCTTTCTTTTTCTTTTTTATCTTCTATTACTAATTTATCTTCAACAAATAAGTTACTATTAAGTAAATTTTTCATTTTATTAGTTTCTTTATTCTTTCAATTACTTTTTCTCTACCAAGCAGTTCTATCATACCAAATAAATCCGGTCCCTTTGTTCTTCCACTAACTGCAAATCTTAAAGGATGAAATACAAGAGATGTTTTTATATTTTTTTCTTTACAATATCCCCTAACTTTATTTTCAATCTCTTCTTTTTTAAAATCTTTTATCTTTTCAAAAATTTGAACAATATCTGCAAGAGTTTTTTTTGTCTCTTCATTTATAAAATTTTCAAAGTTTTCTCTTTCATATTCAGGTTCTTTTAAGAAAAATTCTATTAGATAAGGTACTTCTTTTAATGTTTTTATTTTTTCTTGTTCAAGGAATATTGCTTTTTTTATATATTCTTCATCCTTTTCAGAATTATTTATCAAACCAGCGCTTCTTAAAAATGGTAAAGATAATTGATAAATTCTATCTATTGAAGTATTTCTTATATAATAACTATTCATCCATAAAAGTTTTTCTTTATCAAAGACAGCACTTGCCTTATGACATCTTTCAATTGAAAATTCATTTATCAATTCCTCTTTTGTAAATATTTCTCTACTTTCAGTAGTCCCCCATCCTAAAAGTGCAATATAATTAAAAAATGCCTCTGGCAAATACCCTTCTTCTCTATATGCTCTTACTGAAGTGGCTCCATGTCGCTTACTTAATCTTGTTCTATCAGGACCTAATGTCATAGACATATGTGCAAACTGAGGTAGTTCTGCTCCTATTGCTCTGAAAATTAATATGTGTTTTGGAGTATTTGAAAGATGGTCTTCTCCTCTTATCACATGTGTTATTTTCATCAAATAGTCATCTATAACAACAGCAAAATTAAACGTAGGAGTGCCATCTGATTTCATTATAACAAAATCTGTTAAATATTCTCCTTCAAATACAACTTTCCCTCTTATTAAATCATTTATTTCAATTTTTTCTTCTGGCACTTTCAATCTTAAAACATAATCCCTCCCCTGCCTTTCATACTGGTTTATTTTTTCTTTTGTTAAATCCCTACATCTACCATCATACCCTGGAGGAAGTCCTTTTTGTTGTGCAATTTCTCTCATTTTTTCAAGTTCTTCTTTTGTACAAAAACATTTATAAACAATACCTTCTTTTAAAAGTTTTTCTGCAAATCCCTTATAAATATTTATTCTTTCACTTTGTCTATAAGGCCCAAATTCTCCACCAATATCAGGCCCTTCATCCCATTCAATTCCAAGCCATTTTAAATCCTCAATTATGGCTTCCTCATATTCCTTTCTACTTCTTTCTTTATCTGTATCTTCTATTCTTAAAATAAATTTACCTTTATTCTTTCTTGCAAATAAATAGTTAAATAATGCTGTTCTTGCATTTCCTATATGTAAAAATCCAGTTGGACTTGGTGCAAATCTAACTCTTACCATTTATC
>JAOAEP010000055.1 GCA_026416755.1 bacterium
TTATAAACTTCAAGATGAGGAAAAACTTGATACTGTTGAAGCAAATTTAAAACTTGGATTTCCCCCGGATTTAAGGGATTATGGTATTGGAGCACAAATTCTTGTTGACCTCGGTTTAACAAGAATACGTCTTTTAACAAATAATCCAAGGAAAATTGTTGGAATTGCTGGTTATGGAATTGAAGTAGTTGAAAGAGTTCCCATAGAAATAGAGCCAGACCATTATACAGAAAAATATTTGAAAGCAAAAAAAGAAAAACTGGGTCATTTAATAAAAATGGAGGAAAAAATTGAATAAAATGCCAAGAACAAATGTAGGAGGGATTTCTCTTCCAAGAATTTTATGTGGAACAAATTGGTTTTTAGGTTATTCTCATCAGACAAATTCAAAAGACAGGGCAATAAAAGAATTTATGGATGAAAAAAAGGTTACTGATATTTTATGTACCTGTGTAAAAAATGGAATAGATGCTGTTATGGGGCCTCCAAGTGAATTCCTTGTAGAATGTATAAAAAAAGCAGAAGAAAAAACAGGGGTGGAAATAATTTATATATGTACTCCATGGAAGATTGAAGAAGTTGGTTGGGCAAAAGAAAAGGGTGCAAAAATATGTATGCCTCATACTTCTGTAACTGATACATATGTGAATAAAAGAGATAAAAATTTGAATGGCATTGAAGTATGGCTTAGAAAAATAAGAGAATATGGAATGATACCAGGACTTTCTACCCATGTTCCTGAGACAGTAATTTACGCAGATATGACTGGACTTGATGTAGAAACATATATACAGATTTATAATGCACTTGGTTTTTTATGCCAGATTGAAGTTGAATGGATTTATAAAATTATAAATGAAGCAAAAAAACCAGTGATGACAATAAAACCTTTTGCTGCTGGAAGATTAACTCCTTTTGTTGGACTTAACTTTGTTGTAAATACAATAAGAGATATTGATATGATAACAATAGGTTTTACTTCTCCTTATGAAGTGGAAGAAGATGTTGAGATTTTTCTTTCAATAATTGAAAGAAGAAAACCAAATATTGAGTATCAGATAACAAGGAGTAAAAAAAGTTTAGAAAAATAAAGGGGGAAAAATGAAAGTAATTGAAGGATATCTTGAAGGAAAAGGTAAAAAATTTTTAATAATTGTAAGTAGATTTAATGAGTTTATAACAACAAGATTACTTGAAGGGGCACTTGATTGTTTGAAAAGACATAATACAGAAGAAGAAAATATAGAAGTTATATGGGTTCCGGGAGCAGTTGAAATGGTTTATGCTCTTGGTAAAATAATTGAAAATGGGAAATATGATGCCATTATCTGTCTTGGAGCAATAATAAGAGGAGATACTCCGCACTTTGAATATGTTGCAAGTCAGATTTCAAGAGCAATTTCTCAGGCAAATTATTCAGGGGAAATTCCTGTTTCTTTTGGGATTATTACAGCAGATAATACAGACCAGGCGATTGAAAGAGCAGGAACAAAATCAGGAAATAAGGGATGGCAGGCAGCACTTTCAGCAATTGAGATGGCAAATTTAAAAACAAAAATTTAGATGAAAGAAAAAAAGTTTGAGATTTTAAGAAATATAGTATATGGTAAAATCGGGAAAAGGGAATTATTATGTGATATTATTAAACCTTCGGATGTAAAAAATAAATTACCTGCAATTGTTTATATTCATGGAGGAGGGTGGATTTCAGGAAATAAAGATATAGGATTAAATAAACTTTTACCTTTTGTAGATAATGGATATATTGGAATTACTATTGAGTATAGATTAAGTTCAGAAGCGATTTTCCCTGCCCAAATTGAAGATTGTAAATGTGTGATAAGATTTTTAAAAATAAATTCAGATAAGTACAATATTGATGAAGAAAAAATTGGTGTTTGGGGAGAATCTGCTGGTGGGCATCTTGCATCTTTACTTGGTGTTACAGATGAAAGGACTTTTAATGATTCTGGTGGATGGCAGGGTGTTTTAAGTAAAGTATATGCTGTTTGTGATTGGTTTGGCAGGACCAATTTCTTAATTGATATTAAAAAATGTGATGATGCAAAAGCACCTTATAAATATATATCAAAACTTCTTGGTGGACCAATTGAAGAAAATATAGATAAAGCAATAGAAGTTAGTCCCTATTATTATAATTTTAAAAATTCCCCTCCTTTTTTAATTATGCATGGTGAAAACGATCCCATTGTTCCTTACTCTCAAAGCGAAATTTTTTATAGAAAATTAAAGAAAAATAATATTGATGTTACGTTGATTAAAATAAAAAATGCAGGACATGGAACTGGTTTTGGTAAAAAGGCGATAGATTTTGTGATTGCATTTTTTGATTATCACTTAAAAAATGAAAAGACAAACTGGAGGAATTTAATAAATAATAGAAATTTTATAGAAATTCCACCTGAATGATTTTGGAAAAAAATAAAAAGAGTTTATAATTTAACAAAAAAGGAGGAAAGTTATGAAGAAAATTTTGATTTTATTAATTATGTTTTTATTTATTCCCTCTTTGCTTTTTTCTTTCTGGAAAGTAGAAGAGGGTGAGCCAACCGGTTTTAGAAATTATCCCTGGGGAATGGAAAATTCATCTTTTTATCTTAAAGAATTTTCAAGAAGTTTTCCTAAACATGGAGGTAAGGTTGTTTATTATATAAAAAAGAATGAGGATTTTAATATTGCAGGAGCAAAAGTTGAAAAGATTGAATATGGTTTCTGGAAAGACGAAGTATTATGTGAAGTTTTAATCACTGTAAAAGGGAAAGAAAATTTTGAAAGAATCAAAAGAGCATTAATTGAAAAGTTTGGTAAGGGATATTCTCAAATCCCAGGTACAAACAGAATTACATGGAAAGGAAAAACTACTTATTTATCTCTGGACTTTGAAGAAAGTAATCAAAAAGGATATTTATTTATGTCTCCATATCCCATGAGTAAATTTATAAGTATGTATGAAAACAATATTGCTAAAAAGGGAGTAAAAGATTTCTAAAAAGAAAAATATACTTCATATAATAACGCACGATACAGGAAGATATATTGGATGTTATGGTGCAGATGTAAAAACATCAAATATAGATAAACTTGCAGAAGAAGGAGTTATTTTTACAAATTATTTTTGTACAGCCCCTCAATGTAGTCCAAGTAGAGCAAGTATGTTTTCTGGAATTATGCCACATAATAATGGTGTTTATGGGCTTGCTCATAGAGGTTTTATTTTAAAAGAATCTGTTCCTTACTTACCTAAAATATTAAAAGAAAATGGATATGAGACAATTCTTTTTGGAATCCAACATGAAACAAAATGGGAATTGTCTGAAAAACTTGGATATAGTAAAGTAATAGTGAGGAAAACGACTTCATGTATTGATATTACTCCACTTGTTATTAATTATTTAAATTCAAAACCACATCAACCATTTTTTATTTCAATCGGTTTTTCAGAGACACATTTACCTTGGCCTATTGTAGAAAAATTTAATGAGAATATAAAAGTTCCTGATTTTTTACCTGATGATATAGAAATTAAAAAGGATATTGCAGGATTTAATATTGTGATTGAGAGAGTAGATAAGGCAATAGGTGAAATAGTTGAATGCCTTAAGAAAAATAAATTGTATGAAGATACCTTAATAATATTTACTACTGACCATGGACTTCCTCTCCCTGGTGCCAAGGCGACACTTTTTGACCCTGGGATTGGAATTTTACTTATAATAAGAGGGGAAGGATTTGAAGGTGGGAGGGAAATTAAATGTTTAAGCAGTAATATTGACCTTATGCCGACTTTATTAGATTATTTACATATTGAACTACCTAAAAATATACAAGGAAAAAGTTTAATACCTGTTATAAAAGGAGAAAGAAAAGAAATTAGAGAAGAAATATATTTAGAATTGACTTATCATGCTGGATATGATCCAATGAGAGGTATAAGAACAAAAAAGTATAAATATATTAGATTTTTTGATTTCAGGCCTTTTTACTATCCACCAAATGTTGATCCTTCCTTTTCCAAGGAATATTTTAGAAAACTTGGATATTTTGATAGATTAAGACCCTTTGAAATGTTTTTTGACCTTGAAAAAGACCCATTAGAAAGAGAAAATTTAATTGATAGGCCTGAATATAAAAAAATAATAGAGGAATTGAAAAATAAACTTTTATTATGGATGAAAGAAACAGAAGACCCAATTCTTTATGGACCTGTTTTTCCTCCTGAAAATGCTGTTATCTCTCCTCCCTGGGCATATCATCCAAAAACCTTATGGTATGGAGAGGAAAAATAGTAAGGTTTATTTAAGGGTAGAGTTTTCTTTGTTTAATTTCCACTTCAATTCCTTCTATTTCTTTAATTTTTCTTTTTAATCTTTCTCTTAAATTTTCAGATATTTCTTTATATTCCCTTCTACCAGCAAGATTTACGAGTTCATAAGGGTCTGAGTAAAGGTCATATAACTGATATTCTTCATAAAAATTTGAATTTGAATCATTCCAGCCATCCTTTTCCGATGCAACCACACAATATTTCCATCTTTCAGTTCTTATTGCTCTTGCTACCATTGATTCACTTATTTGTATAAAAATTTCTTCATGTTTTGTTTTACCTTCAGCAATTTTAATTAAACTTTTCCCTTTAAAACTTTCAGGTATTTTCGCATCAGCAATTTCAAGAATAGTTTTTGGTATATCAATTAACTGAACCATCTCCTTTATATTTCCTTTTTTCTCAATCCCACCACCAATAACAAGTGGTATTCTTATTGAACTTTCATGGCAACTTCTTTTATATTCTCCATTTCTTGTTCTGAAATGACATCCATGGTCTGAAGTAAAAATTATTATAGTATTTTCAAACAGATTTAAATCTTTAAGTATTTCTAAAATTCTACCAACACACTCATCTATTCTTTTTATACATCCATAATAATCAGGTAGTTGTTCAAACCAGTCGCCTGGGAAAAATTTTAAATCAGCAGGAACATACGGATTTTTGAAGATTTCTTTATATCCTTCCGGTGCAACAACTTTATTCCAGTCATTCTGCTGGTGTGGTTCAAGGTAAGAAATTGTTAGGAAAAAAGGTTGTTTGGTTTCTTTGATAAATTCAATTGCTTTTTCAGTTAAAAAATCAACTCTGTAAACATCTTTAAATTTTATTAAATTATTTTTTTCATCGTAAATTTCTCCCTCATAAGGATGGGATGTATGTTCTAAAACATTTGCTCCTTTCCAGTATTCAAAACCACCTCTATATTCATTAGGAACTGGCCCAATTCCTTTTTCATGGGGTGATAAGTGCCATTTTCCAATATAAGCGGTTTTATATCCATTTTCCTTTAATAATTTTGCTATTGTCAATTCCTCAGGTTTTATACCTATACCATTTCTCCATACTCCTGTTTCTGTTGCATATTTTCCAGTGAATAAACAACTTCTTGCAGGACCACAAACAGGTTGATTTGTAAAAGCATATTCAAAATTTATTCCTTCTTTTCCAAGGTTATCAATATTTGGGGTTAAATATAAAGGACAATTATTTAACCCTAAAGTATCTCCTCTTTGTTGGTCGCTAAATATTAAAATTATGTTTTTTTTCATTTTTAAACCTTTCAGAAAATCTTCCCTGGATTTAAAATATTATTTGGGTCAAAAATTTTTTTAATTTCTTTCATAAGGTTTATATGTTTTTCAGAAAAAAATAATGAAAGATATTCTTTTTTCAATAAACCAATTCCATGTTCTCCAGACAAAATACCATTTAAATTTTTCCCAATAATATGTATTTCATCTTTAACTAACTTATATTTTTCCTTCCAATTTTCTATTTCTACCCACTTATTCTCTTTAAATTCTCCTTTCATTATATGGGTATGAACATTCCCATCTCCTGCATGTCCATAAATTGGAATATAGGTTTTATATTTTTCTTCAATTTTTTTTACTTCATAAACAAAATTGTATATCTTGCTTACAGGAACAGTTATATCAAGTATTTCAAGGGTATTACTTTTAAGTGCTTCATATATCATACTTCTCATATCAAGAACTTCTTTCTGTCTTTTTTCATCTTCAATGATAAAAACATCTAAAGCACCATTTTCAGAACAGATTTCAGCAATTTTTTCAGATGTCTTTAATGTTTCTTCTTCAGTTCCATCAACCATTATCATTAAGTAAGCATTTCCAATTTCACATGGCCATTTTTTATTTAAATAATTTTCAACAAGGTTTATGATATTTTTTTCAAGAAATTCAATTGCAAGGGGTATTATTTTTTTTTGAATTATTAAAGGAGAAACTTTTATACCCTGTCCTAAATCTTTAAAAGGAATGATAAGAGTATAAATTTTTTCAGAAGGAGGAATTAAGGAAATAGTTGCTTTTGTTATAATTCCCAGTGTGCCTTCAGAACCTATAAATAGATTAAGTAAACTATATCCACTACTACATTTTTTATATTTCCCCCCAAAAGTTTCAATACTCCCATCTGGAAGAACAACTTCAATTTCCTTTACAAAATTTCTCATTACCCCATATTTTACAGCTCTTGCACCACCAGCATTTGTGGCGATAAGTCCTCCAATTGTTGCTGATTCATCTCCTGGATGTGGTGGAAAAAACATATTATGTTTATTCACAATTTCATAAAATTCTTTTAAAGTTAAACCTGCCTCTACAGTTATAGTAAAGTTTTCTTTATCAACTTCAATAACTTTTTTCATATTTTCAAAATCAATTATAACCCCTCCATAAATAGGAATACAACCACCAGAAAGGCCAGTTCCACCACCTCTTGCAGTAACTGGTATTTTTTCTCTATAGCATATTTTTAAAATTTCAGATATTTCTAAGTTATTGTTAGGTTTTAAAACAACTTCAGGTAAATTATAAAATTCCTTTAAGGTAATTTCATCATGAGAATAATCAATAATCTTCTCTCTATCATAAATTACATTTTTTTCACCAATTATTTTTTTAAATCCTTCAAGGATTTCTTCAGACAATTTATTATACATTTTAAAGATATTTTTTGAGAACTTTTATATTGTAAGGAATAGAAATTTCAGGTTCAGGAAGTTCAGGATGCCATCTTTTCTCAAATTCAATTGATAAATAACCCTTATAATCTATTTTTTTTAAAAGTGTAATTAATTTTTCAATTGGTAATTCCCCTTGGCCAAGAAGTGTTAGTTTCCCCTTTAAATCACCATCTTTTATATGTAATAGAAAAATTTTATCTTTAATATATTCAAAAGTTGTTTCAATTTCATCTCCTGCTGAGAGAGAATTATAAACATCCCAGACACATCCTAAATATTTTGAATTAATTTTTTCAAAAATTAAATTTATTTTATCTCCTTTGCACCAATCATCATGTGTTTCAACCCCAACTTTTACACCTATTTTTTCTGCATATTCAACAACTTTTTTTATAGATTCTACAACATATTCCAGGGCTTTCTTAAATTCTACCTCTTCTGGAATTCTTCCAGCAAAAACCCTTACAACACTACAGTCAAATCTTTTTGCTATATCTATATGTGAAATTGCCATTTGAATATTTTTTTCTCTTTCCTCTGGATTTGGGTTTGTAAAAACTGAAGAAGCAGAAATACAGGAAATTTCAAGATTATATTCATCAAGCAATCTTTTTGTATTTTCAGCATATTCATTCAGTTCAGGAACTTTTGCAAGGTCTATCTCTTTTAAAATACCTCTTATTTCAATACCATCATAATCATATTCTTTTGCT
>JAOAEP010000051.1 GCA_026416755.1 bacterium
TTCTGCTTTCTTATCTTCTCTTGTTTTTTGTAATTTTTCTCTTAAGTTTTGTTTTTTTAATTTTTTTAATGTTTTTTCACTTATTTCATCTATTTCTTTTAAAAACTTCCTACAAGGTTTAACATCAAAAAGTTCCAAAGAGCAATATTTCTTTTTCAGATATTCAGAAAAAAATAAAACTCTATTTTCTAAGTGATATTTTGTAGTTTCATTAAAATTTTGTAATTTACATAAATAACTAAAAAATTCTTTTTTTGCGAAAAATTTAATTTGTTCCAAATAATTACTTGATTTTCCAGAAGAAAGAAGACAACAATATGTAGTAAGAAGAAAAAGAATTTCTTTTCCTTGGGTCCAGTTAACTATTTCAGAATCATAGGAATTATGATGAAATTTCCCAGGAGAGGAAATTATGTATAAAACAGGAATACCAATACTTAAATCAGAAATAAATGTGTTATCATGATAAGGAGTTCTTCTTTTTCTCCATGGAAAACAAAAAAATCTCTCAAGTAGGTCTTCAAATATCCAATCACCAAAGAAAGGATTTGTAAAATGACTTTCATAAACTGTTATATATTTAGTACCAGTTTTTTGAATGTCACATGTTATACAGTCAACATTAATACCATAAATAATACTATGCTTCTTTTCAAAAAAATTTTCAAATCCATACATTTCCATTCCAAATAAAAATCTTATTCCATATTCAGGAGTAAAGCCATAATTTTCAATCATTGTATTTATTAAATTAGCAACTTCTATTAGTCCACTTACTCCTGAAGCATTATCATTTATCATTGGTTCATATAAATGTGCCAGGAATGTAATTTCTTTTTTTCTTTTACCTGGTATATTTCCAGTTATTAAATTGATTTTCCCATTATATATTTTACTTTTAACACAAGCACAGACCTTTACAGAACCCTTTTCAATTAACTTTTTCAATAATTCCCCTTTTGAAGGAGATATAGAAAAACAAATTAATTTTTTTTCGTCTTTTGTTTGATACCACCCAGATCTTCTTGACCATCCATTTATCCAATACATACAATCTTTATATTCAGGAGCGCCACTATATGAAGAAATTATCCCTTCTGCATTTGTACTTTCTATAGATTCTCTACAAATTGATGGATGGATATTATCGCAAAAAACAAGATAATTTTTTAGATTCTTCTTTTTGTTAATATCGTTAATATGAATAATTTCAAACAATTTTTCTTTCGTAGGAGCAGACCTGTTTGCAATACAGAATGGATGAATTTTTGTATCTGCAAGAATATAATCTTTAAATTCAATTGGATGAGTAATTTTAAGATAAGCATATTCCCAGTCAAAACTTTCTGGCATAATAAAATCACCATAAACTGTCTTTCCATCTGCTTTAAGTTCAATTATTTCTACATTTTTAACTTTTGAATTTTTCAATTCTTCTCTACATAATTTTGCTGATTTTTCAAAATCACTATAATTAAAATTTTTCTCTAAATTAAAAATTTCATAAGTAAGTTTTACCCACTTTGTTTCACTAAATAGATCCCTAATTGTCCTATATAATTGCTTCACATTCATTTTTCAATTAAAACTACAGAGATTGAAGCGCAAAAATTTTCTTTCTTTATTCCTTCAGTAGTTTTCCCCTTTATGCCTATTTTTTCTTTCTCTATTTCTATTATATTAGACAAACTTTCTTTAATCTTCTCTACAAATGGTAAAATTTTGGGTTTTTCACATATAATCACATTGTCAATGTTAGATATTTTGTATCCATCCTCTTTTAAAAATTCAATCACCTTTTTCAATATTTTTTTGCTATCTATCCCTTTTATTTTTTTATCTGTATCTGGAAAGTAATATCCAATATCGGGTCTTCCAAGTGCTCCAAGTATTGCATCACTAATTGCATGAATTAAAACATCTCCATCACTGTGTCCTGAAAGTCCTTTTTCATATGGTATTTCAACCCCCCCAAGGATAAATTTCCGTCCTTTTACAAATTTATGAATATCAAATCCAATCCCTGTTTTAAACATTTTTAATCTCTAAATTCAGGTAAATACTCTTTTTCTTTTTCAAACATCTCATCAACCATTTTTTTTATTTCTTCCAAAGATGAAACAGCGCTTGTAAGAGGGTCAAGAGCGATTGCCTGGTATACAAAAGATTTTCTTCTTTTAACCGCTCCTTCAACTGCAAGTTCTTGAACATTTATATTCAATTTATTTAAAGCAGCACATTGGGGTGGTAAATTTCCTATCTTTACAGGTCTTATATTCTCTTTTTCTGCAAAACAGGGAACTTCTACACAACATCCATATGGTAAATTATCTATTAATCCTTCGTTTAAAACATTTCCATTAAATCTGAAAATTTCTCCTGTCTCTAAAGCATTTATTATATATGCACAGTATTCATTACTCCTTCCTATTTCAATTTTTTCTTTTCCTTCTGCTTCTCTTTTTAATTTTTCTGTTGCTGGGTCGTAACCATTTTTACAAACCTCAAGATAAATCCAGCCATGTGTATTGTATTTCTCTATAAGTTCTTTTCTTTTGTTGAAATAAGGAACATATTCTGCCATATGAAAACTTGATTCACTTACAAAATATCCAAAATGTTTCATAATTTCAAATCTTACAGGGTCTTTTTTAAAAATTTCAGGTTTTTTCATTGCTTCAAATAATTGCGGATAAAGGTCTTTACCATTCCTTTTAAATTCAAGAAACCACGCCATGTGGTTTATTCCACCTGCCCAGTAATATATCTCTTCAAAAGGTACACCAATATAATTTGACATTTGCCATGCAGTTCCTTGAATACTATGACATAAACCAACAACTTTTCTATATCCATATTTTATCATCGCCCATGTATTCATTGCCATTGGATTTGTATAATTTAAAAACCATGCCGATGGACACATTTTTTTTATATCTTCACATATTTCAAGTAAAACTGGAATAGTTCTTAAGGCATAAAAAAACACCACCAGGACCAACTGTATCTCCAACCGCTTGATGAACACCATATTTTCTTGGTATAGAAACATCAAGTTCAAATGCATCTAAACCCCCTACTCTAATTGTATTTATGATATAGTCAGAATCAGCAATAATGTCTTTTCTATCTGTTGATGATAGAATTTCCATATTCAAATTTTCTTGTTTTTTTAGGGTATGTGCCCACTTTGTTATTAAATTTAATCTTCCCTCATCAATATCATTTAAAGCAAGTGTAAAATTTCTTAAATTTGAAAAAGTTATAATATCAAGGATAAATCTTTTTGTAAAACCTAAACTACCTGCTCCAATTATAGTAATTTTCATATACCACCCCTTTTTTAAAAATTATGTTCTTTCAACCAGTTTTCACATAACAAAGTCCATTTTGAAACATTAAGATTATTTTCAGCAAGTCCAAGTCCATGAGGTCCTTTTTCAAAAATATGAAGTTGAAAATCAATTTTTTTTCTTTAAGCGCCAAGGCAAAAAGAATACTGTGTTCAACAGGAACAACACTGTCATTCTGCGTATGCCATATAAAACAAGGTGGTGTATCTTGCTTAACATGTTTTTCAGATGACAATAATTCAAGAGTTTCTTCTGAAGGGTTTTCTCCAAGTAAATTTTCTATACAACCTTTATGACTAAAATTTATTAAAGAAATTACAGGATAACATAAAATTAATAAATCTGGTCTTGAAGAAACACTTTCAATAGAATTATCTGTATTTTCCCCATAATCAAAATGAACACCGATACAGGATGCAAGATGTCCTCCTGCTGAAAATCCAATTACACCTATTCTATTAGGATCTATGTTGAACTTATCTGAATTATATCTTATAAATCTTATTGCCCTCTGAGCATCAATAAAAGGAATTGGATACTTATATGGAGAAACACGATAATCAAGCACAAAAGATGAAATTCCTATTTTATTTAACCATAAGGCAATTGGCTCTTTTTCATGAGGTGCTTTTGTTATGTATCCTCCGCCAGGGAAAATAATTATACAGGAATTACTTTTTTTATTTTCAACTAAATATGGGGTAAGGGTAGGAATATCATCTTTTGAATTACCTTTTGCATAAGGGACTTTTTTCCCCCAAATTGGTATGGGTTTTCTATTTTTCATTTTAATATTTTTCTGCTAATTCTTTTGCAATTTTTACCCATTCAGAAATTCTTTCAGGTTTATTTCTACATGTGTGAATGTCTTTAAGAATTATTTCAACTACACAATTTTTTGTTTTTTCAAGTGCATCTTTTATTGTTTTTCTTATATAGTCCTCTTCCCATGTATCAGATGCCATAAAAGAAGGGTTTGGTTTCCAGGAAAAAATCGCTCTTTTACCGAGTTTTTCTGCACCTTCAGCAATATCAACCCATGGGCTCATTGATAATCTTCTTAATCTCGGAATATGTTTAAAAATTATATCTATTTTTTTATGAAGTGGTTCACAACATCCATAACAATTAAGTCCAAATTTACTTAAAAATTTACCCTCATATTTTAAAGCGAATTCTTCATGCATACAAGGTGATACAAGAGAAAAAATTTGTGTTGTTGCATGTCCCCATAGGTCCTTTATTCTTACATGAATTCCATCAAAATCAGGTTGTGGTAGTTCGTCTGTAAAACCAACTCCACCAGAGCCAACATAATGAGGTCCATTATTTAAAGACAAAACATTATTTTTCTCATAAAATTCCCATTCTTCAATTTTACATTCAGTTATAAAATCTAAAATTTTATGTAACCAGGAAGGCCTATCCATCATATCCATAAAGAAATTGTCAATACCTCGTACAGTAATAAACCAGTCAATTGGAGCAAACCAAGGATGGGAGGGACCTCTTTTTTCAACCTCAAGAATTCCAGCCAGGGCTTCAGATGTCTTTTGATATAATCTTTCAGTTTCTTCCCAATCGATTGATATTTCTGGCTTTTTTAGTTTTTCTATATCTTTTTCTTCTTTAATAACTGGTTCAAAATGTTTCGCACCATAAGCAAATTCTGGTTTTATATCTTTCACTTCAACTCCAAAACCTGTATTTTTTATTACTATTGGATAATAAACTTTACAATCAATCACATTATCGTCTTTTATATTTTCCCAATAATAAATTCTCTGTCTTAAATCCCATTCAATTCTTCTAAAATATTCATCTTCACATAAAAGTTGCTTTTCCGGTAAAATTTCTCTCCAACTACCCTCAGGAAAAATCAAAACAAGTGGTCTTATTCTCTCAAGTTTATTATACTTTTTCCATATTTCTTCTTTTTCTTTCTGAATTG
>JAOAEP010000109.1 GCA_026416755.1 bacterium
TATAAGAGACAGGTCTTGTATTGACTGGTGTAAATATGCAAAAGAATGTATAGGGAAGGAGAAATGGGAAGAATTATTAAAAAACAGAAACAAAAGTTCCAAGATATAAAACTAAAAATAAAAACAAGTAACTAAAAATAAAAACAAATGTATATTGACAATGTAAAAAATTAGTAATATAATAATAAAAGTAGTAAAATTAAATGTCCTAAAATGATAGAATATATTAGATTAAAAGAGAGGAGGTGAAAATATGAAAAAGTTTATGTTTATTTTGTTGCTTTTTCTAATATTAGGTTCTTTTTTATATAGTCAATGTCAAACTTCAAATTTGACAAATTGTAATAATAAAAATTGTGCATGTGGGTGTTGTTGTAAATGTTGTATTATTGAGAAAAATTAATATTTGTTTGTAAAATAAACTCAAAAAAGAATAAAAATATAAAAATTTATTGAAAACTTTATTTAGAAAGGAGACACTGATGAAATTTGCTGAAGATATAACAAAATTGATAGGAAATACTCCACTTGTAAAATTAAATAAAGTTGTAAAAGATTGTTATTCAGAAATCTATGCTAAACTTGAATTTTATAATCCTTGTGGTTCAGTTAAAGATAGAATAGCAGTTAGTATGATTGAAGATGCAGAAAAAAAGGGAAAAATAAATAAAGACACTATTATTATTGAGCCAACAAGTGGTAATACAGGGATAGGACTTGCTTTTGTATGTGCTCAAAGAGGGTATAAATTAATATTAACAATGCCAGAGAGTATGAGTATAGAAAGAAGAAAATTATTAAGTTTATTTGGAGCAGAAATAATATTAACACCAGCGGAAGAAGGAATGACAGGAGCAGTAAAAAAAGCAGAGGAATTATTAAAAAAATATAAAAATTCATTTATGCCACAACAATTTAAAAATCCAGCAAATCCAGAGATACATAGAAAAACGACTGCAGAGGAAATATGGCAAGATACGGATGGGAAAATAGATATATTTGTTGCTGGTGTTGGTACGGGTGGAACAATAACAGGAGTAGGTGAGGTATTGAAAAAAAGAAAAAAGGAGGTAAAAATTGTGGCTGTGGAGCCAGAAAATTCACCAGTTCTTTCAGGTGGTTCTCCAGGAAGACATAAAATACAAGGTATTGGAGCAGGTTTTATTCCAGAAATTTTGAATTTAAAAGTAATTGATGAAGTAATAAAAATAAAAGATGAAGATGCGATAGAGATGGCGAAAAGATTGATAAAAGAAGAAGGGATTTTATGTGGTATTTCTTCTGGTGCTTCTGTTTTTGCTGCGATTGAAGTTGGGAGAAGAAAGGAAAATGATGGTAAAATAATAGTTGTTATTCTTCCTGATACAGGAGAAAGATATTTATCTATTTTTTAAAAAGGAGAAAAAAATATGAAGACAATAAGAGAAATAAATGAAAAAATAAAAAAAGGAGAGGCAGTTGTTGTTACAGCAGAAGAACTTATTGAATTGAAAAAAACATCTAATTCTAAAAAACTTGTTGAAGAAATTGATGTTGTTACAACTGGAACTTTTGGGCCGATGTGTTCTTCAGGTTTATTTATAAATTTTGGACATTCAAAAGAGAGAATAAAAATGGGAGGAGGTAAAGTGTATTTAAATGGAGTTTCTGCTTATTCTGGGCTTGCTGCTGTAGATGTTTATATTGGTGCTACTGCATTACCTGATGATGACCCCAGAAATTCAAAATATCCAGGAGAGTTTAAGTATGGTGGAGGGCATGTAATTGAAGATTTAGTGAGTGGAAAAGAAGTAGAACTTATTGCTTATGCATATGGAACTGATTGTTATCCAAAGAAATATTTAAAGACAAGAATAACTTTAAGTGATGTAAATGAAGCAATCCTATTTAATCCAAGGAATTGTTATCAAAACTATAATGTGGCGGTTAATCTTTCTAATAAAACAATTTATACATATATGGGTGTATTGAAACCGAATCTTGGAAATGCAAACTATTGTTCTGCTGGACAACTTTCCCCATTATTGAAAGACCCTTATTTAAAGACCATTGGATTTGGAACAAAGATTTTTCTTGGAGGAGGAATAGGTTATGTTTGTTGGTGGGGAACTCAATATAATCCCAGCGTAAAACGTAAAGAAAATGGAATACCTATGGTAGGTGGAGCAACCTTGGCATTGATAGGTGATTTAAAACAGATGAAAAACGAATTTTTAAAAGGAGCAAGTTTAACTGGATATGGAACAAGTTTGATAGTAGGAGTTGGAATACCAATTCCTATATTAAATGAGGAAATTTTAAATTGGGTAAGTATTCCTGATGAAGAAATTTTTGCACCAGTTGTTGACTATAGTTATGATTATCCAAATTCAACAGGTAAAATTCTTGAATATGTTAATTATGCTCAATTAAAGAGTGGAAATATAAAGTTAATGGGCAAAAATGTACCTACAGGTTCTCTTTCAAGTTATAAAAAGGCAAAAGAGATAGCGGAAATACTAAAAAACTGGATAAAAAATGGGGATTTTTTATTAACTGAACCAATTTTTTATTTCCCAGGACCAGAAAGTGGATATAAATTTAAACCAATGAAGGAGGTATAAAAATGGAAAAGAAGTTTGTTATGCATTTTCCACCAATTTTAGTTGACAAACCAATGATTTCTACAGTTGTAAAAAAATATGACCTTGAATTTAATATTTTAAAAGCATTTGTTTCCCCTGAAGAAGAAGGAACTTTAGTTATTGCTTTTTCAGGAGAAGAGAAAAATGTATTTTCTGCAGTTGAGGAATTGAAAAGTAAAGGAGTAAAAATCCAATTAATAGAAAGCGATATAAAGATGGTTAAAGAAAAGTGTACTGATTGTTCTGTTTGTATTGGATTTTGTCCCACTGGTGCTTTATACATTGATAGAAAAACATTTGAGGTTAAATTTGACCCAGAAAAATGCATTGCGTGTGAATTATGTATAAAAGGATGTCCAACGAATGCGATGATTTCAACAATTTAGGATTTTTAAATTAGATTTATCAAAATAAGGAGAAGAGATGATATATATGGATTATAATGCAACAACACCAACAGACCCAAGAGTTTTAGAAACCATAAAAATCTATTTCTTTGAAAAGTTTGGGAATCCAAGTTCTATTTATAAAATTGCAAGAGAAAATAAAAAAGAAATAGAAAAAGCAAGGGAAAAAGTGGCAAAACTTATAGATGCAAATCCCGAAGAAATTTATTTTACTTCTGGAGGTACAGAGAGTGATAATTGGGCCATAATTGGAACTGCATTTGCTTTAAAACATAAAGGTAATCATATCATCACAAGTCAAATAGAACATCACGCTGTTTTGAATACTTGTAAATTTTTAAATAGAATTGGATATGAAATTACATATGCGCCCGTTGATAGATTTGGGATTGTTGATGTTGATTTTGTGAGAAAATCAATTAAAAAAGAAACAATTTTAATAACAATAATGCATGCAAATAATGAAATAGGAACAATTGAACCAATAGAGGAAATATCAAAAATAGCAAAGGAAAACAATATATATTTTCATTCAGATTGTGTTCAGACAGTTGGCAAAGTTCCAGTTTCAGTTAAAAATCTTGGAATTGATATGCTTTCACTTTCTGCACATAAGTTTTATGGCCCTAAAGGAGTGGGAGCATTATATGTAAAAAGGGGCATAAAAATAGAAACTTTAATTCATGGTGGAGAACAAGAAAAAGGGAAAAGAGGTGGGACTTATAATGTTCCAGGTATTATAGGTTTAGGAAAAGCATGTGAAATAGCAATGGAGGAGATGATAGAAGAAATGGAAAAAGTAAAAAATTTAAGAGATAAACTTGAAAAAGGAATTTTAGAAAAAATACCTGAAATTGTTATAAATGGTCATCCAGAAAAACGTTTATATAATACTTTAAATTTATGTGTTAAATATATTGAAGGTGAAAGTGTTCTTTTAAATCTAGATTTTGAAAAAATTTATGCTTCAAGTGGTTCTGCCTGTACCTCTGGTTCTCTTGAACCAAGTCATGTTCTTCTTGCATGTGGGATTCCTCATGAAATTGCTCATGGTTCTTTAAGATTTTCTCTTGGGAAGTATAATAAAGAAGAGGATATAGATAAAGTTCTTGAAGTTTTGCCAAGAATTGTTGAAAAATTGAGAAAAATAAGTCCATTTTGGGAGAAAAAATGATAGAAGAAATTTTAAAATTAAAAAAAGAAAAATCTGCAATAATTCTTGCGCATAATTATCAAATACCTGAAATACAAGACATTGCTGATTTTGTTGGGGACTCACTTGAATTAGCGAGAAAAGCCAGTGAAATAAAAGATGCAAAAATTATAGTATTTTGTGGTGTAAAATTTATGGCTGAAACAGCAAAAATATTATCTCCAGAAAAAAAAGTCCTATTACCTGATTTGGATGCTGGATGCCCTTTAGCAGATATGGCAAATTATGAAGAAGTTTTAAAGATTAAAGAAAAGTATCCAGATGCTTGGGTTGTTTCTTATGTAAATACAAATGCAGATGTTAAAAGTATAACAGATGTTTGTTGTACAAGTGCAAATGCTGATAAAGTAGTAAAGAATATCCCTGCAAAAAAGATTATTTTTTTACCTGATAAAAATTTATGCTGGTATGTAAAGCAAAAAGTTCCGGAAAAAGATATAATTTGTTGGGAAGGATATTGTTTTGTTCATAGATTGTTTACAATTGAAGATGTGAAAAAAGTTAAAGAAATATACCCAGATGCAGAATTAATTGTTCACCCAGAGTGTGACCCTGAAGTTCAAATGATGGCAGATGGTATATATTCAACAAGTGGGATGTTAAAAAGAGCAAAAGAGTCAAAGTCAAAAAGGTTTATAATAGGAACAGAAGAAGGACTTTTACATAGGTTAAAAAAGGAAAATCCGGATAAAGAATTTTATTCCCTTGGTTCTGCTAAAATATGCCCAAATATGAAAAAAATTACAATTGAAAAACTTTATTTTTCATTAAAAGAAGAGAAATATGAAATTATATTACCCGATGATATAATTAGAAAGGCAAAGATTTCTCTTGAAAGAATGTTAGAATTTATTTGAAAAAGATGGAATATACGGAAAAACTTCTTGAATATTTTAGAAATCCAAGAAATATGGGTAGGATAGACGATCCTGATGGTATAGGTAAAGTAGGAAATCCAATATGTGGAGATGTAATGTGGATATACATAAAGGTAGGGAAAAATGAAAAAGGAGAGGAAATAATAGAAGATATAAAATTTGAGACATTTGGTTGTGCTGCTGCAATTGCTACAAGTTCAGTTATTACTGAACTTGTAAAAGGGAAAACATTAAAAGAAGCAGAAAAAATATCAAATAAAGATGTTGTTGAATTTCTTGGAGGGCTTCCTCCTATAAAGAAACATTGTTCTTTACTTGCTGAAGAAGGTCTTAAATCAGCAATAGAAGATTATAAGAAAAGAAAAAGAGAATGAAAATTAATAATTTCAACATATTTCAAAAATTTAAAAATGGACTAACATTAATAGAGTTACTTATGATAATCGGAATTATGTTAATTTTCGCTTCATTAATTTTACCAGTGATAAAAGAAGTAAAAGAAAGAGCAAGACAAGCAATATGCATGAATAACTTAAAACAAATTGGGTTTGCTTTTTTTATGTATACAAATGATTTTAATGGATATTTCCCTGCATATGATGATCCTTTTCCTGAAGGATATTGGTTATGGATGGGAAGAGGATGGAGAAATCTTTTGATTCCATATATTAAAAAGTCAATTTCATCAAAAGAGCCAAACATTTTATATTGTCCTTCTGACAAAACAGCACCAAAAAAGTGGGAAAGTACTTCTTATGGATATTCATTAAGTTTTTATCATTCACCAGAGCAAATTAATCAGATGAAAGACCCAAGTTATACTTATGATAAAAATAAAATTTTTCCGACAATAGGTCAAAAAATCTCAAAAGTAAGATATCCTTCAAAAAAAATTCTTGTTGGTGAATGGCTTGATAATCATACAGGAGGTAATTACGGATGGTGGAGTTGGCAAGGAAGTAGAAACTATTTATTTGTTGATGGACATGTTGAATTTTTGAAGGCAAAAAATATTTTACCAGCAAATGATGGTTATCCTGATATAAATTTAACGAAAGATGGAATTTTAGGAAAAGATGTGGAATAGAAAAGAGGAGGAAAAAAATGGATTTGAAAGCAAAAGTTGAAAATGCAATTAAGGATGTAAGAGAGTTTTTACAGGCAGAAGGTGGAGATTGCGAAATAATTTCTGCACAAGATGGAATTGTAAAAGTGAAATTGATTGGTGCTTGTCGTGGATGTCCTTTTTCTCAAATAACTTTAAAAATGAGGATAGAAGCGATTATAAAGGAAAGAGTTCCAGAAGTGAAAGAGATTGTAGAAGTTGAAGATGAATAGTAAACTTAAAAGATTAAAAGAATATTTAAGAAAACTAAAAAAAGTAGTAGTTGCTTATTCAGGAGGCGTTGACAGTTCTTTTTTATTAAAAGTAGCCTTTAATACTCTTGGAAAAGAGAATGTAATTGCAGTTATAGGTATTTCACCTACATATCCTATAGAAGAGAGAAAATTTGCGGAAAATTTTTGTAAGAAAATAGGTGTGAAATTTATTAAAATAAAAACAGATGAGTTTGAAAATAAGAATTTTGTTAGTAATACACCTGAAAGATGTTATTGGTGTAAAAAAGAGCTTTTTAGTAAAATGGAAGAGATAAGAAAGAAAATCAATTTTGCTTATATAATTGATGGAACAAATAAAGATGATGAAAATGATTATAGACCCGGGGAAAAAGCAAAAAAAATTTATAATGTTATTTCTCCTCTAAAAGAATGTGGTTTTAGAAAAAAAGAAATAAGAAAATTATCAAAAATGATGAAACTCCCTACTTGGAATAAACCACAAATGGCTTGTCTTGCTTCAAGAATTCCTTATGGTGAAAAAATAACTAAAAGAAAATTAAAAAAGATTGAAACTGGTGAGAAATTTTTATATTCTTTAGGATTCAGGATGGTAAGAATTAGAGATTATAATGGACTTGTAAGAATTGAAGTTGATAAAGATGAAATAAAAAAAATAATAAAATTTAAAGATAAAATAATAAATGAACTTAAAAATCTTGGATATAAATATATAACATTAGATCTTGAAGGGTATAGAACAGGAAGTATGAATGAAGTACTTAAGAAACGATAAATTAAATTATTCTTGACAAAAAATTTTAATAAGGTAAAATAATTTTTAATTTGTAATTATTACAAAATTGAAATTAAATGAAAAAAGAAAAAGTTTTAAATTTGTTAAAAAGAAAAAATGTAAAACCATCTGTTCAACGAATGGAAATTTTAAATTATATAGTTGAAAATAAAAATCATCCATCAGTTGATGAAATCTATAGTCATTTAAACAAAAAAATTGCCACATTATCAAAAACTACAATTTATAATACTTTAAAAATCTTATGTAAAAAAAATATCCTTACAGAAATTTTAATAGAAGAAGATGAAGTTAGGTTTGATTATATGGAAAAACCCCATATTCATTTTAAATGTAAAAGTTGTAATAAAATATATGATGTTTTCAAAAAATGTCCACTCATAAATTGCAAAAAAATAGAAGGACATAAAATTGAGGAATATCATATATATTTAATAGGAACTTGTAAAAATTGTTATAAAGATGATTAAAAATTTTATATTTGAATTTTGGCGTATTTTAAATGAAATGTCTCCTTTTTTAATTTTGGGTTTTTTAATATCAGGAATTTCTAAAATAATAATTCCCAAAGAAAAAATTTATATTTATCTTTCATCCTCGTCAATTTCTTCAGTTTTAAAATCAACAATTATTGGAATTCCTTTACCATTATGTTCTTGTGGAGTAATTCCTGTTGCAACCCATCTTGAAAAAGAGGGTGCAAGTAAAGGGGCAACGATTTCTTTTTTAATTTCAACTCCAACAACAGGCGTGGATTCAATTTTTGCAACTTATTCACTTTTGGGACCTATATTTGCTATAATGAGACCTATTTCTGCATTCATTTCTGGAATTTTTGCAGGATGTATTGTGAATATTTTTGAAAAGAAAAAAATAAATTTTTCTGAAAAAGAAATTTGTAAAAACTGTGATAGCGAAATTAAAAATTTATCCCTAATTAAAAAAATGAAATCTGCAATTAATTATGGATTTTTTGAACTTGTTGAAGATACAGGAATATGGATTTTGCTTGGTATAATCATAGGAAGTATTATTTCAATTCTAATTCCTGAAAATTTAATATCAAAATACCTAAGTAATAGGATTTATTCATACTTAATAATGTTATTTATTGGTGTACCTTTATATGTTTGTGCAACAGGTTCAATTCCAATTGCTTCTTCTTTAATAAGTAAAGGAATTTCCCCCGGAGCAGGTTTTGTTTTTTTATTTACAGGTCCTGCTACAAATTCTGCAACTTTGACCTTTATTTTGGGCAAACTTGGAAAAAGGAATTTTCTGATTTACATTTTTTCAATAATTTTTTGGGCTATTATTTTCGGAATTGCTATTGATAAGTTATATTTAAAGTACAATTTTAATTTTATCCATTATCATCAAAATAGAATTTTACCTTTTTGGCTAAAAAACTTAACTTCAATAACCTTATTATTTTTAATTTTAAAAACATTAAAATTCAAAAAAGTAAGAAATAAAAATATTAAAGAGTTTATAATACCAGATATGAAATGTAAACAGTGTGTAAAAAATATTGAAAGTGCTTTTAAAAAGGAAAATATAAAAGTTAATGTGAATTTAAGAAAAAAGAAAATTTATGTTCCAGAAAATGTATCTTATGAAAAAGTAGAAGAGTTAGTTAAAAATGCAGGTTATAATGTAAGAAAGGAGGAAGAAGAATGAGTAAATATATTTGCAAGGTTTGTGGGTATGTGTATGATCCTGAAAAAGGAGATCCTGAAAATGGTATAGAACCAGGTACATCTTTTGAGGATTTACCAGATGATTGGGTATGTCCTGTTTGTGGAGCAGGAAAAGATATGTTTGAAAAGGAGGGCTAAAGTGATTGTTAGAGAAATTAAGAAGGATATTTGGGCAATTATAACTAATGATTGGGATAGAAGATTGTTTGATGAATTAATACCTCTTCCAGATGGAACAAGTTATAATTCTTATTTTTTAAAAGATGAAAAAAATGTGTTGATAGATTCATCAGATCCAAGGACAAGAGAAAAATTATTTAAAGGATTAGAAAAACTTAAAGTAGAAAAAATTGATTACATTATTTCAAACCATTCAGAACAAGATCATTCTGGATCAATTCCTTTTCTGCTTGATAAATTTGAAACTGCAAAAGTTATCACAAGTGAAAAGGGAAAAGATTTTATTAAAAGTTTGTTGCTAATTCCTGAAGAAAAAATTATTTCAATAAAAGATGGAGAAAAATTGAATATAGGAGAAAAAACTCTTGAGTTTATATATGCTCCTTTTGTTCATTGGCCTGAAACAATTTTAACATAT